>NZ_JBVVPQ010000105.1:0-18985 GCF_055811695.1 Bradyrhizobium sp. MI1.3
ATTTCGGTAAAGTGGAATATTTTTGCGGCCAACGATTGACAGAGGAGCGACACAGGCGCGGTCCCGTAGCCCGGATGAGCGAAGCGATATCCGGGGTTTTCGCTAGCTAGCCGCACTAGCGGTCCCGGATGTCGCTTCGCTCATCCGGGCTACAGGCTGCGAGAGGCCCTCTTCCAGGCTCACCCCGTCGGGGTACCCTGCTTCCACTGACCGCCGGCAATTTTCGCGGCAGCGATCACGGCTTGGGTCCGGCTTTCGACGCCGAGCTTCTGCAGGATCGCGGAGACATGCGCCTTGATGGTGGCCTCGGAGACGCCGAGCTCATAAGCGATCTGCTTGTTGAGCAATCCCTCCGACAGCATCATCAGAACCCGGACCTGCTGCGGCGTCAGCGTCACCAGCCGGTCGCGCAGGCGCGTCATGTCGGGATCGGCGACCGCCGACAGATCGGTGTCGGCGGGAACCCAGACGTCGCCCTCCATCACCTTGAGGATGGCGTCGCGCAAGGTCTCGACGCCGAATCGCTTCGGAATGAAACCGGAGGCGCCGAAATCGAGCGAGCGGCGGATGGTGGCGCTGTCGTCGGACGCCGAGACGATCACCACCGGAATGGCCGGATATTGTGCGCGCAGATAGATCAGGCCGGAAAAGCCGGAGATCCCGGGCATCGAGAGGTCGAGCAGGATCAGGTCGACGTCGGAGGTCTGTTCCAAAAGTTTGGTCAGATCCTCGAACGATCCAGCCTCGTCGATCCTGGCAGAGCTCAGGACGCCCGCCACCGCCTGCCGCAGCGCGGCGCGGAACAATGGATGGTCATCGGCAATGACGAGATGGGTGGAGGGAGCGTTCATCGTTCTCTTGCTGGCAATCGCACCGGGCCAGTAGGCCGGCGCAGGGCCTTGGTCAATTCTTTCCCGACCAGCCGTGGCATGCAAGTGGACATTATCCCTTTGCGGCAACGGGGTTAATCCACAGGCCGGCACTATGTTGCCGGATGGAACGCCCGCGGCGTCAGGTGAGCGTCAGTGCGAAAGGCCGAAAGTCGTATTGGGGCGGGTTTCACGCCAATGTTACCTTGGGGGCAAGGCTTGGGTTGATCCGGCATGACCGGACATCCAGGGCGCGAGGAAACGATTTTTCGGGGAGCGACTCAACATGTCGACATTGGCTGTGTCTCAAGCAGGCGCGGGAGGGATGACGAAGGACGAACGGTTCGTCATTCTCGCCTCCTCGCTCGGTACCGTCTTCGAGTGGTACGATTTCTATCTCTACGGTTCGCTGGCTAGCATCATCGGCGCGCAGTTCTTCTCGGCCTATCCGCCGGCAACCCGCGACATCTTCGCGCTGCTGGCCTTCGCGGCGGGCTTCCTGGTGCGCCCGTTCGGCGCAATCGTGTTCGGCCGTGTCGGCGACATCGTCGGCCGCAAATACACCTTCCTCGTCACCATCCTGATCATGGGTCTGTCGACCTTCATCGTCGGCCTGCTGCCCAATGCGGCGACCATCGGCATCGCGGCCCCGATCATCCTGATCGCGCTGCGTCTCGCCCAGGGCCTGGCGCTCGGCGGTGAGTATGGCGGTGCGGCGACCTACGTCGCGGAGCATGCTCCGAACGGCAAGCGCGGCTACTACACCTCCTTCATCCAGACCACGGCGACGCTCGGCCTGTTCCTGTCGCTGCTGGTGATCCTGTTCACGCGCTCCGCGCTCGGCGAACCCGACTTCGCGGCATGGGGCTGGCGCATTCCGTTCCTCGTCTCCGTGCTGCTGCTCGGCGTCTCGGTCTGGATCCGGCTCCGCCTCAACGAATCCCCGATCTTCCAGAAGATGAAGGACGAGGGGAAGAGTTCGAAGGCCCCGCTGACGGAAGCCTTCGGCAACTGGCAGAACGGCAAGCTCGTGCTGCTGGCGCTGCTTGGCGGCGTGATGGGCCAGGGCGTGGTCTGGTACACCGGCCAGTTCTACGCGCTGTTCTTCCTGCAATCGATCCTCAAGGTCGACGGCTACACCGCCAACCTGCTGATCGCCTGGTCGCTCCTGCTCGGGACCGGCTTCTTCATCGTGTTCGGCATGCTCTCCGACAGGATCGGCCGCAAGCCGATCATCCTCGGCGGCTGTCTGATCGCGGCGCTGACCTTCTTCCCGATCTTCAAGATGATCACCACCAACGCCAACCCGGCGCTGGAAAAGGCGATCGAGTCGGTCAAGGTCGACGTCGTGGCGGATCCCGCAGGTTGCGGCGACCTGTTCAACCCGGTCGGCACCCGCGTCTTCACCTCGCCTTGCGACACCGCGCGTGCCTACCTGTCGCAATCGTCGGTCAAGTACTCGACCACGCCAGGTCCGGCCGGCTCCGGCGTGAAGGTGATGGTCAACGGCAAGGAAGTTGCCTACGCCAACGCCAAGGACGGCAATCCGGCAGTCCTCGCCGCCGTGCAGGCAGCCGGATATCCGAAGGCCGGCAATGCGGGCATCGTGAAGATGGCGCATCCGTTCGACATCTTCCGTCCGCAGGTGGCGGCGGTTGTCGGACTGCTGTTCGTCCTGGTGATCTTCGTCACCATGGTGTACGGCCCGATCGCCGCGATGCTGGTCGAACTGTTCCCGACCCGCATCCGCTACACCTCGATGTCGCTGCCCTACCATATCGGCAACGGCTGGTTCGGCGGCCTGCTGCCGGCGACCGCCTTCGCCATCGTGGCCTCGACGGGCGATATCTATGCGGGCCTCTGGTATCCGGTCATCTTCGCGTCGATTACCGTCGTGATCGGCTTGTTCTTCCTGCCGGAGACCAAGGACGTCGACATCAAGTCGACCTGATCGACGCAGATCGAGATCAACACCAACCGGCCGCGGTCTCCGCGGCCGGTTTTGTTTTGAACTCCAGACTCTTTGTTTTGACGCGTTTTCTTGACGCGAACCGGCAGCCACTTCGCTCGAAAACGCGCTACTGATTGCTGCCGAGAAATTGCAGCACCACCTCGCGCCGATGCGGGCGGGCGCGATGCTCGATCAGATAGATCGCCTGCCAGGTGCCAAGCGCCAGCCTGCCGTTCAGCACCGGCACCTGGAGCGATGTCCCCGTCAGCATGGTTTTGATATGCGCCGGCATGTCGTCCGGCCCTTCGGTGTCGTGAGTCCAGCCCGCATCTTCATCGTCGGGCGCGAGCCGCGCCAGCACCGTAGTGAGGTCGACCAGCACCGACGGGTCGGCATTCTCCTGGATTGTCAGAGACGCCGAGGTGTGACGGATGAACAGCGTGAGCACGCCGTCCCGCGCATGAACGTCGGCGATGAACCGCGCCGCCTCGGCGGTGAGGTCGCTGAAGCCGCACCCCGGCGTCTGCACGGTCAGCAGCGAAGATGCGATGGTGGTGGCCGGTCCTGACGACGGCGCCGAGCGCGAGATGGATTTGGCTGATGTCATCATCATCACTCTCAATTCGGAAAGCTGCCGTAGGGTGGGCAAAGCGAAGCGTGCCCACCGACTCACTCAACGGAGACGCAAATGGTGGGCACGGCGCTTCGCGCCTTTGCCCACCCTACGGCATCTCACCACGCGCTAAATCTTCCCCGAGACGTCCTTCTGCACGCGGTTGGCCATGTCGATCAGGCGACGCCAGGCTTTTTCCAGGAACGACATCACGCGATCGACGTCCTGGTCGCTCGGCAGCGGGATCTCGATCCTGCGCTCGCCCTCGGCGGCCCTTGGTTCTCGTGCTTGCGGCTCCGCCTTCTTGAGCGGATCGGTTTTCGGCAGCGCCTCGTCGATCTTGCCTGACACGGTCGGCCCCGCCGCAAGCCGTTCCTTCAGCATCTCGACTTCGGCCTGGAGCCTGCCGATCTCGGCGTCGAGCGCGGTACGTTCATCGGGTACGGCGTAGCAGGCCCAGCCGGCGCCGCTCCGGGTGCAGGTCGACACGGTGCCGGTGCGGCTGTCGAGCCGCAGCACGCCCTCGGGGATGGGGGTCATGCTGTAGCGGCCGTTTTCGCTGTCGGGCGCGGATTGCGCGGCAAGGCAGCCGACGCTGATGGCCATCGCCGCGGCGAACGCCGCCGCCGCAAGCCATGATGCTGGGGATGAATTCGCTGGTCTCATCGCGTTCTCCGCCACGACGCGCCGGTCGCACGTCCAAAGATGGCGCTCATAAAGGTGGCACGTCTCGCAAATGCTACACCCCGGCGAGGCGATCCGCCGCCCAAAACGCGCCTTTGACATCAACGATCGCGAGGCCCCCTTTGATCCCGGCAGCCGGGCGAAATGGCGACTGCGTTCGCCGATCCAGCGGAGACCTGCTGCGGTGCGGCGTCACGCTGTGTGCAGCGCTGCCGGCCGCGCCGATATTTCCAAAGAAATCATATACATAACGGGAATGGACACAATCGTGACTTGGCTTGACTTGATTATGGGCCATCAGTATGGTCCGCGCGGCTTTTGAGGGTGGCGGGCGCAATTTCCATTCAGCCGCGGCGTTTCGGGTCTTCGTTGCATGACACAGGGCACGGGACACGGCGAGAATGGAGATCGCGATAGATCGCCCGAGGAAGCTGCGCTTTCCGATCGGCTCGGAAATCTTGATCAGCGGTTGTCCGAATTTCGCGGCCGCCACGTCAAGACCGAGCAACCCGCAGGTGACGGTGAAGACAGAGCGGCCAGAGCCTCGGCGATGGCGCTTGGTTTCCGGTTATCCTCCGAGTTGGTCGCCGGGGTCGTTGTCGGAGCGGGGATTGGCTGGGGTTTCGACCGCTTGCTGTCGACGTCGCCTTTCGGATTCATCGTGTTCCTGCTGCTGGGCTTCGTCGCCGGCGTGGTGAATGTGGTGAGAACGGCAGGCGCGGGTCAAAACAGGCGCGGTGGTTCTTAAGCGATCCACTCCAGGAGAGGAATGATCGTGCCGGCTTGAGCCGGTACGGGCCGGGCCCGACCGGCAGACCGAGACCCGCCGGCATCGCCCGGCAGACCAAGAGATGCCGCGCTGATGAAAATCGATCCGATCCACCAGTTCAACATCGAGCCTCTCTTCACCCTGGGCCATATCGGCAACCACACGATCGCCTTCACCAATTCGTCGCTCTACATGCTGGTGGCGGTCGCGATCATCTCGATCCTGATGCTCGCCAGCGGCACGCAGCTGGTTCCCGGGCGCCTGCAGTCGGTCGCCGAGATCTCCTACGAGTTCGTGGCCTCGACCATCCGCTCGACGGCCGGCTCGGAAGGCATGAAGTTCTTCCCGCTGATCTTCTCGCTGTTCATGTTCATCTGCGTTTCGAACCTGGTCGGCATCATTCCCTACACCTTCACGATCTCGAGCCATCTGATCGTCACCGCGGCCCTCGCGCTGCTGGTCTTCTTCACGGTGCTGATCTACGGCATTGCCAAAAACGGCCTGAAATTCTTCTCGATCTTCGTGCCCCACGGCGTCCCCGGCTACATCCTGCCGCTGGTGATGTTCATCGAGATCCTGTCGTTCTTCCTGCGGCCGGTCTCCCACAGCGTCCGTCTGTTTGCCAACATGCTGGCCGGCCACATCGCGCTGAAGGTGTTCGCGGGCTTCGTCGCCATGCTCGGCTTCTCGCTCGGCGCCCTCGGCTGGGTCGGCGGCGTGCTGCCGCTGGCGCTCACGGTCGCGCTTTACGCTCTCGAGATTCTGGTCGCATTCCTGCAAGCCTATGTGTTTGCGATCCTGACCTGCATCTACCTCAACGACGCCATTCATCCGGGACACTGAGCGGTCCGGGGAATTTCCACCCAAAACCCAATCTTTCTTCCAAGGAGTCTAAAATGGATCCGGCAGCAGCAAAACTTATCGGCGCGGGCATCGCATGCATCGGCATGGGCGGCGCGGGCGTCGGCGTCGGCGTGATCTTCGGCAACTACCTCGCCGCAGCCGTTCGCAACCCCTCGGCCGCTCAGGGCCAGTTCGGCAATCTGATCTTCGGCTTCGCCGTGACCGAAGCGCTCGGCATTTTCTCGCTGCTGATCGCGCTGCTGCTGCTGTTCGTTCCGCTCTGAGGACGATTTTCGCGCCGCTTCAGCCGAAGCGACGCGCATGACAGCAACAGGAGTACTCCATGGCTGAAAGTCATGGCGGCGCAAAAGGTCCGGCGGCGGGCGCTCACACCGAGGCTGACGGTGGTCACCACGGTGGCGGTTTTCCGCCGTTCGAGAGCAGCACCTATGCTTCGCAGCTGGTGTCGCTCGCGATCTTCTTCGTCGCGCTTTACGTGATCGTGTCCAAGCTCGCTCTGCCGCGCGTCGGCGGTGCGATCGAGGCGCGTCAGAACAAGATCGAGGGCGACCTCGCCGAAGCGCAGAAGCTGAAGGACCAGTCCGAAGCGGCGCTGAAGGCCTATGATAGCGAGCTTGCTTCGGCACGCTCGCGCGCGCAGGCCATCGGCAACGAATCCCGCGACAAGGCGAATGCGCAGGCGGACGCCGAGCGCAAGGCTTTGGAAGAGCAATTGGCGGCCAAGCTCGCCGAGGCGGAGAAGACCATCGCCTCGACCCGTGCGACCGCCATGAGCAACGTCCGCGGCATCGCGGCCGATGCGGCAGGCACCATCGTGCAGCAGCTCACCGGCGTGGTTCCGGACGCGGCATTGGTCAATGCCGCCGTTGATGCGTCCTTGAAGGGTTAATCGATATGTTCTTCGATCCTGAAACCTGGGTCGCCATCGCCTTCGTGATCCTGATGGTCGGGTTCGGCTATCTCGGTGTCTTCAAGAAGGCCATGACTGCGCTCGACCATCGCGCCGATCGCATCAAGGCCGAGCTCGACGACGCGACGCGCCTCAAGCAGGAAGCCGCCAAGGTACTCGCCGACTACAAGGCGCGCACCGCCTCGGCCGAACGCGAGGCCGCCGACATCATCACGAACGCGAAGAGCGAAGCCGAGCGCATCGCAACCGAGGCCAAGGCCAAGGTGGAAGATTTCGTCGCTCGCCGCACCAAGACCGCGGAGGGCAAGATCGCGCTCGCCGAGGCCCAGGCGGTGGCCGATGTCCGCGCCGCAGCCGCCGAAGCCGCCGTCCAGGCCGCCTCCACCATCCTGTCGCAGTCGGTCAGGGGCCAGGTCGCCGACGATCTGCTCGCCAAGGGCATCACCGAAGTCAGGCAGAAGCTGAACTGAGGGGCTTCGCCTTCACCCATCAAAAAGCCGGTGCGATGAGCGCCGGCTTTTTTGTTGGTATGGCTTCTTCCCGTGTCCCGGACGCGGCGCAGCGCGCAGCGGTGCGACGCAGAGCCGGGGCCCATGTTGCGGTCAGCGTTATCGTGTGAGGCATGGGTCCCGGCTCTGCGGAGCAGCGTTACACGCTGCGCCGCGTCCGGGGCACGAGACCGCCCTACTTCTTCTTCGCTCGCGCCTTCGGCTCGGGCGAGAGCGCCTGCGGATCGAAGCCGACATAGAAGATGTAGCTATCGGCGTCCTTGGCCGAAGGCATCGGATAGACCAGATCCTCGGCCACGAAGGTGAACGGCACGCTGCCGCCCTCCGACATTCCGACCGTGGTCCGGTAGGCCTTGGAAGCGATCACCTTCTCGCCGACGCCGCCCTGCACCACGGCGACGCGCAGCGGCACCTCGACGGTCGCAGGCGCGCCGGCGGGACCGGCAATGACGCGGCCCTGGATGCCGATCCGGGCCGTGATATCGCCGCCATTGCGGGCGCATTCGCGCGCCATCTTGGTGATGGTGGCCTGAAAGCGGATCTCGTTGCCGACGGCCGGCTTGCCGGTGGCACCGACCGCATAGGTGGAGGCTCCGGCACGCACCGTGACCTGCGGGCAGTCAAGATCGTCATCGGCCGCCGGCTGGCCTGGCGCAGGTGCCGGCTTGGGTTGAGCCGGCTCGTCCGACTTGCCGCCGAACAGGCCCTTGAATCGATCGGTCAGCGACTGCGCCGCAACCGGCGAGACGGAGACGAGTGCAACCGACAACGCCAGCGCGACCGCCGCCCCCCGCCGCAACGCATTCCGCGATGACCGAAGCTCCTGCACCATCAACACCCACACTCCATGACAACATCACGGCCGATCACCGGCCGGGTTGCGCCGTTATATCGTCAAAACCGGCGAACCCAAGGCAGGCACACAGGAGACTTTGGTCACATCAACGAACGGCTCAGCCGCGGAAATCCTCGTGCAGCAGGCCGAACAACAAATGGTCCTGCCAGACCCCGTTGATACAGAGATAGCGGCGCGCCAGCCCCTCGCGCGAGAAACCGCACTTCTCCAGCACCCGGATCGAGGGCGCATTGGTCGGGATGCAGGCCGCCTCGACCCGGTGCAGATTGAGCTCGCCGAACAGCGTCGGCAGCAGCACACGCAGCGCGGCCGTCATGTAGCCGCGCTGAGCGTGGGGCTTCCCGACCCAATAGCCGATGGTGCCGGCCTGGACGATGCCGCGGCGGACATTGGCGAGCGTGATGCCGCCGACCATGGCGCCGTCGAGCTCCCGGAAGATCAGAAAGGGATAGGACCGGTCCGCGGCGATGTCCTCGGAATAGCGGCGCAGGCGACGGCGGAAACCGGAGCGCGTGAGATCGTCCGACGGCCAGATCGGCTCCCAGGGCGTCAGGTAATCGCGGCTGGACTCGCGCAGATGGGCCCACTGCAGGAAGTCCGACATCTGCGGCGCGCGTAGCAACAGGCCGTTGCCGCGCGGCGCGAGAGCGGCGGGTCCACTGGATGGCAGGCGAAAGAGGGCCATGGTGATGCTTCCCGGGGGCGGATCAACCCGTGCGCGGCTCCTAATGCAGCCGCGCCTTGGCGCGTGCCCGGGTCAATCCTTCCGCAAAAGACACCGCCGTGTCCAGACCCCTGCCACTGCCTAATGCGACAACCGCAGGGCGGCTGCGCGAAAGCAGTGCACGCGCCGCATCCCGGGTCGATTCGACGCTGACGGCGTCGATCCGGGCCACCAGCTCCTCGGCGGTCTGGGGCCGGCCATAGGCCAGCACATGCCGGGCGAGCTGCTCGGCGCGGGACGAGCAGCTCTCCAGCGCCATCAGCAGCCCCGCCTTCATTTGCGCCTTGGCCCGCGCGATCTCGACCTCGGTCAGGGTCTCGACCGAATCGTTCATGATGTCGACCACGACCTCCATCATCTCGGGCGCGTCGGCCGGATCGGTGCCGGTGTAGAGGCCGAAAAAGCCGGTGTCGGTATAGGGGGCGTGGAACGAGTAGATCGAGTAACAGAGGCCGCGCTTCTCGCGCACCTCCTGGAACAGCCGCGACGACATCCCGCCGCCGAGGATGTTGGTGAAGACCTGGAGCGAGAACAGCGACAGATCGGTCTGCGGCACGCCCTCCAGCGCCAGCGTCAGATGCGCCTGTTCGAGCTCGCGATGCACCACCTTGGTGCCGCCCTTGCCGAACTGCGCGGGTTGCGGCTTGGGACCCGCTGTCCCCTCAAAACTGGCAAAGCGCTGCTCGACCTCGGCGACCACCTGCTTGTGATCGACCGCCCCGGCGGCCGCCACCACCATGTCCGGCCCGCGGTAATGCGTCGACAGATAGTCGCGCAGCGAGTCGCGGCTGAAGGCACGCAAGGTCTTCGCGGTGCCGAGCAGCGAACGGCCCATCGGCTGGTCGGGATAGCAGAGCTCGTTGAGGTGCTCGAACACGACGTCGTCAGGCGTGTCCTGCGCCGCGCCGATCTCCTGCACGATGACGTTCTTCTCGCGCTCGAGCTCGTCAGGCTCGAAGGCCGGATTGGCCAGGATGTCGGCGAGCACGTCGAGCGCGAGCGGCACGTCGGCCTTCAGCACCCGCGCATAATAGGACGTGGTCTCGGTCGAGGTGCCGGCGTTGAGGTCGCCGCCGACCGCCTCGATCTCCTCGACAATCTCGCGCGACGAACGCTTCGTCGTGCCTTTGAAAGCCATATGTTCCAGGAGATGCGAGATGCCGTGCTCGTTGGGCTTCTCGTCGCGCCCGCCGACGCCGGCCCAGACGCCAAGCGCCGCGGTCTCGAGATGGGGCATCTTGTCGGTGACGACGGTCAGGCCGGACGCAAGCTTGGAAATCTCGACGCTCATCCGGCAACTCCCTGTTTCGCGGCGCGGCTGACCGACAGCACGAACCGCTCGACCTCGGCCTGGTCGTTCTTCATCACCTTCATGTGTTCGGATTTGGTCATCAGACCATCGAGCCAGGCCGGCAGTTGCGGCCGCTGGCCGCAGGCCGCTTCGACCGCATCGGGGAATTTGGCCGGATGCGCGGTGGACAGCACGATGCTGGGAACCGTCCTGTCCGTGGTGTCGCGGTCGGCGACCGCAAGCGCGACCGCAGTGTGGGGGTCGACCAGTTCGCCCGCCTCGCGCCAGGCGGCGCGGATCGCGGCCGCGGTCTCGGTCTCGTCGGCCCGGCCTGCGTCGAACCCCTCGCGGATCGCGGCCAGCGTCGCATCGGGCAGCACGAAGCGGCCGGATTGCTTCAGCGAATCCATCAGACGGCGCACGCCGGCGGCATCGCGCCCGCCAGCTTCGAACAGCAGCCGCTCGAAATTCGAGGAGATCTGGATGTCCATCGACGGCGACGCCGTCGCGTGGACCTCGCGCACCTCGTAGATCCCGGTCTTCAGCGTGCGCGCCAGGATGTCGTTGACGTTGGCGGCGATGCCCAGGGTCCGCACCGGAAGACCCATGCGCTTGGCGACATAGCCGGCAAAGATGTCGCCGAAATTGCCGGTTGGCACGACGAAGTCCACCGCGCGCGCGGGTGCGCCGACGGCAACGGCGGAGGTGAAATAGTAGACCACCTGGGCGACGATGCGCGCCCAATTGATGGAATTGACACCGGACAGCGAGGTCGCATCGCGGAAGCGATGGTTGTTGAACATCGCCTTCACGATGGCCTGGCAATCGTCGAAATTGCCCTCGACGGCGAGCGCATGGACGTTGGCCGCGCCCGTCGTCGTCATCATCCGCCGCTGCACCTCGGAGATGCGGCCACGCGGGAACAGCACGATGAGATCGACATTTTCGAGCCCTGCGAACGCGTCGACCGCAGCACCGCCGGTGTCGCCCGAGGTCGCGACCACGATGGTGGTGCGCTGGCCGCGCTTGGCGAGCACGTGGTCCATCAGCCGCGAGATCAGCTGCATCGCCACGTCCTTGAAGGCGAGCGTCGGACCGTGGAACAGCTCAAGCACAAACTGGTGCGGCGCCATCTGGCGCAGCGGCACCACCGCCGGATGGCGGAAGGTGGCGTAGGCCTCGTTCGCCATGCGGCCGAGCTCGGCGTCCGAGATCTCGCCGGCGACGAAGGGGCGGATCACCTCGACCGCGACCTCCCAATAGGGACGACCGAAGAAGCCGGCGATGGCGTCAGGCGAGAGTTGCGGCCAGATGGCCGGCACATACAGGCCGCCGTCGCGGGCGAGCCCGGTCAGCATCACGTCGCAGAAGCCGAGTTCGGGGGCCTCGCCCCGGGTCGAGATATAACGAGTCAAACTGCCCTCCAAAGGCCGGCCGAGCCTAGGCTCGATCCGCAAGCCTTTGATTTTACGAAATTACTTGTTAACAGCCAGAGGCTTTGGGCCACCATAAAGTGTTTTGCGGCATCAGGAAACCGCTTCGCGCCTGGGGCCATCCAAGGAAAAAGGCTGCCAACGAAAAGGGCTGCGGCAATGCCGCAGCCCTCTCTTGGAAGGTCTGTCGTTGTGTGCAGACCGGTTTGGCCTCTTGGGGTCACCGACCCTCAAAAACTGTTCGCGCAAGCTTTCGTCGGCTGTCACGGCATCGTCAAGGGACAAAACGGGATGTGCGAGAAAATGTTCCTATTTTTCCCGACGCGTTTCAGCACGGGCAAACGTTCGCCCAGCAATTTGGCGCCACGCATTGCCATTATATCCCGAACGATCGGACAGTTCGGGAACGAACGATGGCTGCGCTCATTGTGTCGGCGGATGGTGTCGGCGCTATCCACGCATTGCCCGGCTGAGCGCCGAGACCGGTCCGCCCGCCGAACCGGCAGCATCCTGGAGCAGCCGGTTCGGCGCCCGGGCGTCAGTTCATCCCGATTTCCACCGCGATCCGGATCAGGTCGGAATGGTTCTTGGCACCGAGCTTCTGCTTGAGCAGGGAGGTGGTGTTGGCGACGGTCTTGTAGGAGATACCGAGCGCCTCGGCGACCTCCACGATCTTGTCGCCTCGACCCAGCAGGCGAAGAATCTCGAGCTCCCGCGGCGTCATCTGCGAGGCAGGATTGGCCTTGATCGCCGCGCCGGAAAACGTCACGGCTTCCGCGAGCTGCGGTGAGATGAAATTGTCGCCCGCAACCACCTTGCGCACCGCCTTGAGCAGGATCC
Source organism: Bradyrhizobium sp. MI1.3 (assembly GCF_055811695.1). NCBI lineage: Bacteria > Pseudomonadati > Pseudomonadota > Alphaproteobacteria > Hyphomicrobiales > Nitrobacteraceae > Bradyrhizobium > Bradyrhizobium sp. MI1.3. The sequence continues at coordinate 12,314 of NZ_JBVVPQ010000105.1, forward strand.
GGGGATCGTCGCCCTTTGAGACGTAGCCCTGCGCCCCAAGCTCGACCGCCCGCACCACGAAGGCCGGATCGTCGTTCATGCTGAACATGATGATCTTGGCGTCAGGATCGTCCTTACGAATGCGCCGCATCAGTTCAAAGCCGGAGACGTCGGGCAGGCTGATGTCGATCACAGTGACGTCGGGCCGCTTGCTGACATAGGCGCGATGCCCGGATTTGGCGTCGGTCGCCTCGTCGATCCGGATCGAATGGTCGGTGGCGAACAGGGTGCGGCAACCGGACAGCACCACGGGATGGTCGTCGACAATCAGGACGCGGGTCGCCGGCTTGGCAGTATCTTGCATTGTAATTCTCTAGTTTTTCGACTCATAAACCGACGGGAACAAATGGAAAGAGCAAAATCCCCTGACGCGCGTTAGAATTGACCTAATGTGGCAACGCTTCTCGTTCAGGACCCAACTGTTTCTGCCGCTCGGCTTGAGCTTCCTCGCCGCGCTGATCATGGGGGGCGTGCTGCTCCAAACCTTCGCGACCGGCCAATTGGCGGACGAGAACGAGCCGGGGCGGCGTTCGATTCAGACCATTGCCGCCGCGCTCAACAATACCCTGCGCACCTCGAACAACCCGCGGCAGACGCTCGACGCCTTTGTCCATTCTCTGGACACCTCCTCCGATATCCAATTCCGTGCCGTGGAGACGGGTCCAGCGTCCTCAGCGAGGGGCGGCCTGCGCAAGCCGCATGGCGTACCGCAATGGTTTGTCGACCTGCTCACCATTCCAGACATGGACGCGGCAGCTGCGGTGACGATCGACGGCCAGCGTGTCGGCGATCTCGTCTTCCTGCCGGACCTGTCGGCTGACCTGTTCGAGAAGTGGATCGGCTTTCTCGCGCTGACCATCCTCGTTGCCGTGCTGATGGTGCTCACCGGCACCATTGCCTATGTTTTCGCGGGATCGGCCCTGCGCCCGCTGCAAGATCTCGGCGAAGGACTCACGCGGATGCGGCGCGGCGACTACGCAACGCCGATCCCGGTCAGAGGACCGCCGGAAATCCGGCAAAGCTGCGAGGAGGCCAATGCGCTGGCCGAAACGCTGGCGCAATTGAGCCAGGATAATCGCGACCTGCTGCACCGCCTGGTGTCGCTCCAGGACGACGAGCGGCGCGATCTCGCGCGCGAACTGCACGACGAACTCGGCCCGCTGCTGTTCAGCATCCGCGCCGGCACGATCGCATTGGCCGACGCCTCGCCCCCGGCGGGAAATCCCGGCAGTTCGGCGCAGGATGTGTTGCAATCGGTCGAGGCGCTCCAGCAGACCAACCGCCGCATCCTCGACCGGTTGCGACCGCTCTACATCGAGGAATTGGGTCTGGAGACCACCGTGCAGACGCTGCTCCGGAATTTTCGCAAGCAGGCGCCGTCTATCGACCTGACGGACACGATCGATCCGGATCTCAACGCGATCGGCGGGCCGCTGGCTCAGACCGTCTATCGCGTGATTCAGGAGGCGCTGACCAACGTGCTGCGTCATGCCGGCGCCAGCAATGCCCATGTGCAGGCGACCTTCGCCGGGGAGACGGTCGTCATCGAGATTTCCGACGATGGCGGCGGCTTTCCCGAAGGTAATGTGTTCGGCCGCGGCCTGACCGGCATGCATGAGCGCGTGCGCGCACTCAGCGGATCGCTGTCACTGCTGCGCGTGGACGACAGGACTTATGTGCGCTGCCGCCTTCCCGCCGAGCCGGCACGCGAGGCGCCGGTCACCGGCTAGAGCCTTTTCGAGCGAAGTGGATACCAGTTCGCGTGAAGAAAACGCGTCAAAACAGAATCTGGTGTTCGGTTCTGACTTAATCAGGACGGAAACTCTAGCACGCCCAGCCAAGCTGCGCGTTCTGTCGCGCCGGCTCGCACAGCGTGGTGCGGATCTTGCCGTCCGGACTAAAACAAAACGAGGCGCGGAAGCGTAGCGCGCCGGCGACGGAATATTCGAGATCGACGCCGTGTGGCGCAGGATGGATTTCCTCCAGCCCGAAACCGACCGACGAGAAAGCGCTGAGCCGCGGCTGCCAATAGGCTTCGAGCTCGCTCCGGCCGCGATAGCGCTGCGTGCCGTTGCACGTGCATTCGACGTGGGCGTCGTCCGCATAGAGGTCGAGGAGCGCCGCGAGGTCGCCCTTCCTGCAGGCATCCACCCAGTCGACGACAATTCCCATCTGGTCGAAATCGCTCACGCTGCAATCCTGTCGGCCGCGGAAAAACGATGGCGGCTTAGGACCACACTCGTGAATGTGCGCTGAATGGTAAACCCCGGGCGATACCGGGTTCCCTGGCAGGGCTGTCGCATATGAAGAAATATATTCGACTGCGGCCATCCTTCGAGACGCCCGCCTGCGGCGGGCCCTCAGGATGAGGGATGAGTATGCGGCAGCATTTCAACGCGGATGGATGCAGCTGAGCCTCATCCTGAGGAGGCCGCGAAGCGGTCGTCTCGAAGGATGAGGCGTTCGCTCTGGCGCCGCCGAGACGTCATATGCGATAGCCCTGGGTTTCCTGAGTGGATCTACGGAGCTCAGCCCCGTCGCCGCCCTCTTGCCCAAACGGCGAAGGCGATGAGCACGGCGCCTGCAAGCGTGAACCAGGTGATGGCGTATTGCAGGTGATCGTCCTTGAGATGCACGTCGAGCGGCCCCGGCCGCGGAATGCCGTTCTCGGGCGCGGGCTGCTCGAGGTCGACATAGAACGGCGCAACCGCGCCCCAGCCCAGCGCGCTCGCGATCACCACGTGATCGCGCACGAACCACAGCCGCTTGTCGCGGTTCTCCGCCGGGGTCAGCCAGCCAGGTGCCTCGGGGAAGCGCAGATAGCCGGTGAAGGAGACCGCCTGCCCCGTGACGAGCTTCTTGACCGCGCGATCCTCGACGCTGCGATCCTGCATGGTATTTTCGACGAAGCCCGCATCGATCACCACCGTCTCGCCGCTCGGCAGCCGCGCCGGCAGGAACGCCCAGGTGCCGGGGCCTGACGCATCCTTGCGTACGGCGGATCCGGGGGAATAGACCATCGCATCGGGCAACGGCGCATAGGTCGCGGTAAAGCTGACACGGCGGAATTCATCGCGCGCGGGGCTTAGCGCGGCCCATCGCGCCGGCGGCGGCAGAGCGACCGGTGCCTCCGCGAGACGCTCGGTGAGTGCGGCGATCAGCTCGTGCTTGGCGATGCGGCGCTGCAATTGCCAGATACCGAGCACGATGCAGACCGCAGTCAGGAATAGCGTGAACAGCGCGAAGCCGGCCACGCGGGGCTTGCGCGCGGTCTCGTTCATTTCGCGCGGTCGACCAGCCGGCCCGGTGCCGCCTTATGGTGGAATTGCAGCGCGATCAGCAGCGACTTCATGGCGCGCAACGGCAGCAGGGTGGTCGCAAGGATCAGCGGCAGCCACAGCACCGCATGCAGCCAATACGGCGGCTGGTACTTGACCTCGACGACGAGCGCGCAGCCGACCACGATCGCACCGGCCAGCATGATGATGAAGATCGCCGGACCGTCACCGGAATCGATGAAGGCGTAGTCGAGGCCGCAATGCTCGCAGGACGGCGCAAGCGTCAGGAAGCCTGCATAGAGCTTGCCCTGGCCGCAGCGCGGGCATTTGCAGGCAAGCCCGCGCAGCGCGCTCTGCAGGACGGTGGCTTGCGACTCGGACGTGTCGTCGGCTTTGTTCATGATGACAGGGTCTATCACAGTTTCTGCCGAAACCCCTGCGCGCAGAAAAGCAAAAGGGCGGCCCCGGGGCCGCCCTTTCTCGATCCGAAGTCAGCCCGCTCAGTGCGCGCCGTGGGCCATGGTCTCGGCGCCGTGTCCCCAGACATAGATGCAGAGGAACAGGAACAGCCAGACCACGTCGACGAAGTGCCAGTACCAGGCGGCGAACTCGAAGCCGAGATGCTGGGTCGGCGTGAAGTGGCCGGCATAGGCGCGGAACAGGCACACCAGCAGGAAGATGGTGCCGACCAGCACATGAAAACCGTGGAAGCCGGTCGCCATGAAGAAGGTCGCGCCGTAGACGTTGCCGCCGAAGGAGAATGCCGCGTGGCTGTACTCATAGGCCTGCACGCAGGTGAAGAGCGCGCCGAGCACGACGGTGAGGATCAGGCCATACTTCAGGCCCTGGCGATCGTTCTCGAGCAGCGCATGGTGGGCCCAGGTCACCGTGGTGCCGGAGGTGAGCAGGATCAGCGTGTTGAGGAGCGGCAGATGCCAGGGATCGAAGGTCTCGATGCCGTGCGGCGGCCAGGTGCCCGGCACGGCGCAGGCGCCGGCCGCAGTCCCGAGACCACAGCCGAACACCGCATCGCGGGTGGCGTGGACGGCGTCGGCCGGGAATAGCGCCGCGTTGAAATAGGCCCAGAACCAGGCGACGAAGAACATCACCTCCGAAGCGATGAACAGGATCATGCCGTAGCGGTGATGCAGCTGCACGACGCGGGTGTGGTCACCCTTGTACTGGGCTTCCCGGATCACGTCGCCCCACCAGCTCGCCATGGTGTAGAGCACACCGACGGTGCCGACACCGAAGATGATCGGCGCAGCCGAGAACATGTGGTGCATCCAGGTGATCGCGCCGACCGCCATGATGAAGGCGGAGATGGAGCCGACGACGGGCCATGGCGAGGGATCGACCAGGTGGTAGTCGTGATGCTTGGTGTGCGCCGTTGCCATTTGCGGTCTCGCTCCTCAATCCCGTGCCTGTCAGGCACTTATCCCCTTATGTCCAACCCCGGCGCGTGAGCCCGGAGATCAGAGATTTCCCTTGCGTTTGTCGTCTTCGCTGGCCGCGAGCGGCTTCACCACCGGATCCTTCACCGGATAGAACGTGTAGGACAGCGTGATCGTGTTGAGACCGTCGTTCTCGTGGTCGTCGGCAATCGACGGATCGACGTAGAACACGACCGGCATCTCTCGCTTCTCGCCCGGCGCCATGGTCTGCTCGGTGAAGCAGAAGCAGTTGATCTTCTGGAAATAGGATCCGACCGTCAGCGGCGCGACATTGTAGGCGGCCTGGCCTGCGGTGGTCCGCGCGGCCCGGTTGGTCACCGTGTAGAAGACGGTCACGACCTGGCCGATATTGACCTCGATCTCGCTCTGCTCGGGCTCGAACTTCCAGGGCAGGCCGGGCGCGACGTTGGAATCGAAGCGCACCGCGATCTTTCGTGCGATCGGACCGCTGGCCGGCGCCGAGGTCGCGACCTGGGTCGTGCCGTTGAAGCCGGTGGCGCGGCAGAACCAGTTGTAGAACGGCACCGCCGCGTAGGAGGCGCCGACCATCAGCGCGACCACGCCGCCGCAGATCGAGGCGACCACCACGTCGCGGCCAAGCCCTTTGGAAGGCCTGCGGCCTTTGGCGGCCGTCCGGCTCTGATCCTGCGATATGGTCGGCTTCTGATCCATGTTTCCTACATCGGCCGGACGAGCACGGCCGGCCCCTTGACCATGGTGACGGCGAAGAACAGCACCACGAGCACGCCGAGCGCGAGTGCGATCGCGATCGAGCGCTGGCGACGGCTCTTCTTCTGCGCCTCGGTGAGGACGATTCCGTCTATCTCGGGTTTGTCGGCCATTCCTGCGATCATGCGCCCCCTACCATCGGCGCGAGCGCCCGGAACACGACCTCGGCCAGCAAGGTCGCAAACAGCGCGAACAGATAAAGGATGGAGAACGCGAACAGCTTGCGGGTCGCCCGCAGCGATTGGCTACGCTCGCGACGCACGTAGACGTTGACGGCGAACGCCAGCATGCCGGCGCCGAGGATCAGCGAGACGATGCCATAGATGGCATCGAAATAACCAAGCGCCCAGGGCGCAGCAGCGACCGCGATCAGCACGATGGTATAGAGCAGGATCTGAAGCCGGGTTGCGTCGGGGCCGGCGACGTTGGGCAGCATCGGAATGCCGGCGCGCGCGTAATCGTCGGAGCGGAACAGCGCCAGCGCCCAGAAGTGCGGCGGCGTCCAGAAGAAGATGATGGCGAACAGCAGCAGCGGCTCGACGTCGACCGTGCCGGTGACCGCGGCCCAGGCCACCACTGGCGGCAGCGCGCCGGCGGCACCCCCGATCACGATGTTCTGCGCGGTCCAGCGCTTCAGACCGATCGTGTAGATCACGACGTAGAAGAAGATGGTGAAGGCGAGCAGCGCGCCCGCGATCCAGTTGACCAGGATGCCGAGCGTCATCACCGAGAAGAAGGCGAACGTCATGCCGAAGGTCATCGCCTCGGGGCGGGTGATGCGGCCGCGCGGAATCGGCCGGTTCGCCGTGCGCGACATCTTGGCGTCGATGTCGCCTTCGAGCGCCATGTTGAGCGCGCCGGACGCGCCGGCGCCGACGGCGATGCAGAGCAGCGAGGTGATGGCCAGCACCGGGTGAAAATGCCCGGGTGCCATCGCCATTCCGACCAGCGCGGTGAAGATCACCAGCGACATCACCCGCGGCTTCAGGAGCGCGATGTAATCGCCAACCTCCGCTTCGGAGATGCGGGGATTGATGTGGACGGCGTTGTGGTCGAGGACGGACACTAGACTGACTCGCTTGGTTGTCGAGCCGCGGGGGGGGGGGGGGGGGGGGGGGGGGGGGGGGGGGGGGGGGGGGGGGGGGGGGGGGGCGGCGGGGGGGGGGGGGGGG
>NZ_JBVVPQ010000106.1:0-8823 GCF_055811695.1 Bradyrhizobium sp. MI1.3
GCACAAAAAAATACCCCATATCGAGCCTCACTCCCGCTCGGCCAATTAAGCAAAGCCCTCGCTTGCGGGAGAGGTCGGCGCGAAGCGCCGGGTGAGGGTTCTCTCCTCTAGGGGATTTTTTCCGCGAGCTTCGGACTGTCCCTCTGCGGAGGCACCCTCTCCCCGGCCCTCTCCCGCAAGCGGGAGAGGGGGCGCAGCGACACCGGAGGTGCAGCTCGCCCATGCAGCCAAAAGAAAAAGCCGGCCCATTGGGCCGGCTCTCGTCGTATCAATCCTGCCGCTGCGTCTATTTCACCAGCATGTACTTGCCATTCTTCACCGTGAGCAAAATCCGCGAACGGTCGTCGAGGCCGTAGCGGTCCTTTTCGGTGAAATTGTAGACGCCCTGACTTGCGGCCAGCTCCTTCTCCGACAGCAAGGCCTGGCGAATCGCTTCGCGGAATTCCGGCGTGCCGGGTTTCGCCGTCTTGAGTGCCGCCGGGATTATGCGCTTGAGAATCTCGAACGCATCGTAAGAGTGACCGGCGAACTGGCTGCGGCTGTTCGGGCCGTACTTGGCTTCATAGGCCGAGTTGAGCGCGAGGCCCGGCTTCTTGGTGGCGGCCTCGTCAGGTTGATCTTCCGGGTCCATCACTGGGCCGGAAGCCATCAGAACGCCTTCCGCCGCTTTGCCGGCGATGCGGATGAAGTCCATGCTGGCGGCACCATGGGTCTGGTAGATCAGGCCCTGATAGCCACGCTCGCGCAGCTCGGTCTGCGGCAGCGCGGCTGCGGTGCCGGAAGCGCCGACCAGAATGGCGTCGGGATTCGCAGCCACGAGCTTCAGCACCTGTCCGGTCACCGACGTATCCGGGCGAGCGAAGCGCTCCTCGTCGGCGATGGTTATGCCCATCGGCACGGCCTGCGCCTTCAAATCGTTGAACCAGAGGTCGCCATAGGAGTCGGAATAGCCGATATAGCCGATGGTCTTCACGCCCTTGGCCTTCATGTGATCGTACAACACCTTGCCCACGATCGGGATCGGCTGCGGCATCGCCACCGACCACTTCATGCGCTCCGGCGTGATCGGGAACGGCGCCAGGCCGAAATGCGGAATGCCGGCTTCGTTGGCGACGTTCGACACCGCGATGGTCGGCGGCGTCAGCGCCGAGCCCATGATGATATCGGCCTTGGATTCGGTCACGAAGCGGCGGGCGTTGGTGGTCGCGGTGGTGGGATCGCCGCCGTCGTCGAGCACGATCACCTTCAGCGGCACGCCGCCGATCTCCTTCGGCACGAACTCCAGCGCATTGCGCTCGGGAATCCCCAGCGCCGCGCCCGGGCCGGTCGTGGTGGTGGTGATGCCGATGGTGACCTCGGCGGTCTGGGCCAGCGCGGGCACGGCCGGCAGCGCAAGCGCGGCCGCGGTGACGGCGGCGGTCAGGTAAAAGCGTTTCATCTATTCCTCCCTTTATGTGCTTCTTTGAAAGCAGAAATCGGGGGGTAATTCAGCCCCCTCTTTTGGTGATGTGGCGATTTAACTCCGGGCCTCGCTCCCCGTGAATTTGGCTACCATTTCCGCAGGAAACGGTGCCGATTTCAGTTTGTCGGGGTTAACGGGGTCGCGGCCGACCAGGACACGGGTCTCAAAGCCCTCGATCGCCAGCGCCTCGCCCTTGTAGACACTGTGCTTTACCTCGAAGCTCGAGCGCTTGATGCTCTCGACCTTCGTTTCGATGGTGATCCAGTCGCCATAAGTCGAGGGGATATAGAACTTGGCGCGCGTGTCGACCATGGGAATACCCACCAGGCCGTATTTGCGGACCAGGTCCTGCTTGGAGAACCCGGCGACTTCGAACAGGGTCGATGTCGAATCGTCGAACATCGCGAAATAGCGCGGGTAATAGACGATGTTGGCGGGGTCGCAGTCACCCCACTGGATCTGGACGTCGCGCCGGTTCACGAACATATGTCGCGCCCTATTTCGGTGCCATGCGCAGCGATCCGTCGAGGCGCACGACTTCGCCGTTCAGATACGAATTCTCGACCATGTGCAGCGCCAATGCCGCGAACTCGTCGGCGTGGCCGAGCCGGCGCGGGAACGGGATTGCGGCGGCGAGTGAGTCCTGGGCTTCCTGCGGCAGGTTGGCGAGCAGCGGCGTGAGGAACAGGCCGGGCGCGATCGTCAGCACGCGGACGCCGAACTGCGCCAGCTCGCGCGCGATCGGCAGCGTCATGCCGACGATGCCGCCCTTCGATGCCGAATAGGCCGATTGCCCGATCTGGCCGTCATAAGCGGCAACCGACGCCGTGTTGATGATGACGCCGCGCTCGCCGGTTGCCTGCGGCTCGAGCTTGGACATCTCGTTCGCGGCAAGGCGAAGCATGTTGAAGGTGCCGATCAGGTTGACCTTGATCACCTTGTCGAAATCCGCGAGCGCCATCGGGCCGTCGCGGCCGACGACGCGCTTGGCAACGCCGATGCCGGCGCAATTGACCAGCACGCGCGCGGGTCCATGGGCCTTGGTCGCCTGGGCGATCGCAGCTTCCGCGGAGGCCGCATCGGAAACATCGCAGGTCACCGCGACGCCCTTGATCTCGGCGGCCACGGTTTCCGCAAGCTTGGCATTGAGGTCGCACACCGCCACCCGGGCGCCCTGCGCCGCCAGCTTACGCGCGGTCGCCGCGCCCAGTCCCGATGCGCCGCCGGTGACGATGACTGCCTGATCCTTCAACAACATGGCGTTCTCCCTGTAGCGATGTTTTCTTAGCCGACCGATATCACACGGTCCGATGGATTGGCAGCGTAGAGCTCCTCGATCAGCAGGCTGCGATGCTCGAGCACCGCGCGCTGGTTGATGGACCCCTTGTCGGTGACTTCGCCCTTGTCGATCGAGAGCGGCGTGTCCATGAGGATCGCGCGCGTGATCCGCGTCGAGGATCCCGTGGCCGCGCCGAGAAAGCGGGTCAGCCGTTCGCGAAATGCCTCGCGCACCAGCCGGTCGCGGGTCGCGACGACGAGATCGTCGGTCGGCAGCGTCGGGTTGATCAGCCGGCAGCCGTCGAGATCGAGCACGACCAGCGCGGAGACCTCGTCACGGTTGATGCCGGCGATGACGACGTCGCGCACCAGCGGTGCGCAGGCCGCAACGAAGCGTGCGCGCAACGGGCCGACGCTGACCCAGGTGCCGCTGCCGAGCTTGAAATCCTCACCGATGCGGCCGTCGAAATCGAAGCCGGCGTTGAGATCATCGGGATCGACGGGCTTGAGCGCATCGCCCAGCTTGTAGAAGCCTTCTTCGTCGAACGAATTTGCGGTGATGTCGGGCTGGCGCCAGTAGCCGGGCATCACGTTCGGTCCCTTGCAACGAACTTCCATCTTGCCGTTGTTCGGCACCAGCTTGGCGTCGTTGCCGGATACGGGAAGCCCGACATGACCGGAGCGGCTGGTGCGCGGGTTGACCGACATGAAGAACGGCGCGGTCTCGGTTGCACCGAGGCCGGTCAGCATCGGCACGCGGTAGCCTTTTTCCTTGACCGCGAGCTCGTCGAGGCTGTTCCAGACGAACGGCGACAGCGCCGCGCCCGAGAAGAACATCGCGTGCAGCCGGTCGAAGAATTTCGCGCGCAGGCCCTGGTCGTCGCGCAGATAAGGAAGCAGCGACTCGTATCCCTTGGGGACGTTGAAATAGACTGTCGGCGAAATCTCCTGGAGATTGCGCACGGTTTCGTCGATGCCTCCAGGCACCGGCTTGCCGGCATCGAGATACATCGAGCCGCCATTGTAGAGCGTCAGCCCGATATTGTGGTTGCCGCCAAAAGTGTGATTCCAGGGCAGCCAGTCGATGATGACGGGCGGCTCGTCCTTGAGGAAGGCGAGCGTCTCGCGCAGCATCACCTGGTTGGCGCAGATCATGCGCTGGGTGTTGATGACCGCCTTGGGGTTGCCGGTCGAGCCCGAGGTCAGCAGGAATTTCGCGATGGTGTCGGGACCGATCTTGCCGTGGACTTCGTCCAGATCGCCGCGGATCGGGGTTGCCATGAGGTCGGCGAGCGAGGTGACGTCGCGGCCCGGCACGTGGCCGTAGGACGCGGCGATTTCGGTGCCGAGCGAGACGTTGGCCGCGAGCGCGTCGGCGAACTTGTCGGCGTCCTCGGCGAAGACGAGGCCGGGCGTCAGGAGCTTCATCAGGTAGGAGAGCTTGCCGTAATCCTTCGAAACCAACGAATAGGCCGGCGACACCGGGCAGAACGGAATGCCGGCATAGAACGCGCCAAACGCGAGCAATGCATGGTCGATCGAATTGCCGGAGAGGATGACGACCGGCCGCTCCGCCGACAGCCCGCGCGCAATGAGTCCTGAGGCGATGTGCCGGCTCGCGGCGAGCAGCTCGGCGTAACTGATCTTGCGCCAGCCGCGACCGCCTTCGCGCTCGGCCATGAAGATGCGATCCGGCGTCGTATTCGCCCAGTGATGCAGGCGGTCGGTGATGCGGGCCGGATAGTCTCCGAGCGGCTGTTTGGGCCGCAGGTAAATCGTGCCGTCGTCGCGCCGCTCGATATTCACGACGGGATCGCCGAATGAAATGGGCCGCAGCGGGGAAGTGCTCGCGCCGCGCTCCATGCTGGAAGAGGACGGCTGCGCGCTCATGATTTCGGCTTCACCTTTGCGGTCTTGTGCTCGAGGAATTCGCGGATCCTGCGCTTGGCTTCCTTGTCGCTCTGCGCCACCGTCGCCATCAGCGATTCCATCAACAGGCCGGTCTGCGGATTGGCCTCCGCGATCATCGGCAGCGCCTGGAGCACGGCGAAGTTGGTCAGCGGCGCGTTGGAGGCGACCTTGGTCGCAAGCTCCATCGCCTTGCCGAGGCCGTTGCCGGCTTCCGTGACATATTGCGCAAAGCCGTAGGAGGTGCCTTCGGTCGCGGAATAGACGCGGCCGGTCAGCATCATGTCCATCATCCTGGCGACGCCGATCAGGCGCGGCAGGCGCACCGAACCGCCGCCACCGACGAAGATGCCGCGCTGTCCCTCCGGCAGCGCGAAATAGGTCGACGGTTCGGCGACACGGATATGCGCCGCGCAGGCGAGCTCCAGCCCGCCGCCGATCACGGCGCCCCTGAGCGCCGCGATCACGGGCACGCGGCTGTACTGGATGCGGTCGAACACCCGGTGCCACATCTGGGAATGGAGAAGGCCGCCGGTGGCATCATGGTCGGTCAGTTCGGAGAGGTCGAGACCGCTGGAAAAATGGTCGCCGATGCCGTGGATGACGACCGCGCCGATATCCTCGGGAAGGGACGTAAAACACTCGCCGATTTCCAGGATGATGCCGTCGTTGAGCGCATTGCGCTTGGCCGGCCGATTGAGGCCGACGGTCAAAACCCGGTCCGCCCGCTCGATCTTCAAAAGCCCGGAGGCGCCCGCGTCGGCGGTCTCGGCGTTTCCCTGTGTCATTTGCGTCCTTGTCAGAATAGTTATGTTGTATAACGAATTCAGGGGGAGTCAATACGGCTGGCAGCGGGGAAGCCGATGCATCGTCCGGAAATGGGACGACAGTCCGGGTACAGAGCCCGTACCCGAATGCCCGATGCGCAAGATTGGGATGAATATCACCGACGCCGATGCTATCCGGCCGCTACGCCGCCTTGGTTCCGCTTTGGGGTTGCGCCACAAGATTGATACCCATGGCGTGGAGAACCTTTATCACAGTGCCGAATTCGGGTTTGGCCTCGCCGCCAAGCGAGCGATACAAGTTCTCACGGGATAGACCGGCTTTTTCGGCAATGGCGCCCATGCCCTGAGAGCGCGCTACGGCGCCGATTGCCATCGTTATTGCGGACGGATCGTCGGATTCAAAGGCTTCGGTGAGATAGGCCGCAACCATCTCCGGACTGTCGAGGTACTCCGCAGTATCAAAGGATTTCACTTTTGCCATTGCTCAGACCTCCAATTCGCTCGCGATCTTCTTTGCCAACGCTATGTCCCCTGGCTGAGAGCCTTTATCGCCACTGCAAAGAAGAATGATGATCTCCTCGCCTCGGGCAACGTAGTAGATCCGGTATCCAGCGCCCTCGTGAACTCTCATTTCGCTGATGCCGCCTCCGACCGGAGCAACGTCTCCGGGATTGCCGAGCGCCAGCCGATCGATCCGGGCCAGGATTTTTGCCTTCGCTCTCCGGTCTCGCAGGTTTCTAAGCCAGTCAGAGAATTCGTCGGTTCTCTTGATCGTCGGCATCTGTAGCGTATACGCTACATAAGTGGCAATGTCAATGGACCAGCCGGCCCTTGGTGCGGCGCCACGCGTTCACATCACCTGATGCACGTCGATCACGACGCGGTCCGCATGCCGCGCGGCTGAACCGACAAAAATGTGCTGCATCAGCCAGCGGTACTTCTCATGCCCGGTCTCGAACTTCGGCACGGTGCGGAAATAGATCAGTTTAGGATCCACCGGCTCGCCGCGCTTGAGCTTTTGTAACAGCTCGACCGGGCCGAAGCGCATGCCCTTGTTCTCGACATAGACGATGGCGCCGTCGTTGGTTTGGAAAGCGTACTTCGCTTCGAGATCAATCAGCTCGTTGGGGCGGATGGTCTGGAAGTCGGCGCCGAACGGCAGCACCTTGCCGGTGATCGCGCCCGAGACCTCGCCGCCGATGATCGGGATGATGCGGCGAACGCCGATGCCGGTCTCGCCGGCGGTGACGACGTCGCCGATACGTGCAGTGACGGTGAAGACGTATCTGGTTTCGAGCGCCGGCGTGGTCATCGCTTCACCTCCTCAATGCGCCATCATCCGCGTCGGCAGCCATGTCGCCAGCAGCGGGAAGGCGATCAGGATCACGAGGCGCACGAGGTCTGTCGCCACGAACGGAATCACCCCCTTGAAGATGGTGGAGAAGGAAACGTCCTTCACCACGCTCTTGATGACGAAGACGTTCATGCCCACCGGCGGGTGAATCAGGCCGAGCTCGACCGTCATGACGATGATGACGCCGAACCAGATCGGGTCGAAGCCGAGATGCATGATCACGGGGAAAATGATCGGCACGGTGAGGATGATCATCGCCATGGCGTCCATCAGGCAGCCGAGCACGAGATACATCACCATGATCAGCGCCAGCACGCCGTAGGGGCCGAGGCCAAGGCCGGTGAGGAATTCCGTCACCTTCTGCGGGGTCTGCGTCACCGTGAGGAAATAGCCGAAGATCAAGGCGCCGATCAGCACGGTGAACACGGCGGCCGCCGTGCGCGTCGCCTGCAGCAGCGAGGCCAGAATTTTCTCGCGGTCGAGGCGGCCGGTCGCCACGCCAATGATGAAGGCGCCGGCAGCGCCGACGCCGCCGGCTTCGGTCGGCGTGAAGCGCGGCAAATAGGGCAGACCGTAAAGGCCGCCGATCACGAACACGAACAGCAGCACCGGCGCCCAGATGTCCTTCAGGCCGGCGAAGCGCTCGCGCCATGGCAGCACCTTGCCCTTGGGCAGAAAGTCCGGCCGGAAATAGCCGATCAGGAAGATCGTGATCATGTACATGGTCATCGCCAGAATGCCCGGGATGATGCCGGCGATGAACAGCTTGCCGATGTCCTGCTCGGTGATGATGCCGTAGACGGCGAGCACGGTGGAGGGCGGCAGCATCGCGCCCAGTGTGCCGCCGGCCGCGATCACGCCGGTGGCAAACGACTGCGGGTAGCCGAAACGGCGCATCTCGGGGTAAGCGACCGCCGAGAAGGTCGCTGCGGTCGCGACCGAGGAGCCGCAGATCGCGGCAAAGCCGCCGCAGGCACCGACGGTGGCGATGCCGAGCCCGCCGCGCAAATGGCCGACAAAGCCGTTGGCGGCGCGGAATAGCTCGCGGCTCATGCCGGAATTGCTGACGAAGGAGCCCATCAGCAGAAACATCGGAATGACGCCGAAGGTGTAGTCGGTCACCGTGCGCATGGAGGTCTGGCCGACCAGCTTCAGCGCCGGCGTGGCGCCGACGAGATAGGAGAAGCCGGAGACGCCGACGAGGCCCATGGCCATGCCGACGGGCACGCGCAGCAGCATCAGGGCGAACAGGGAAACGAAGCCGATAACGGCGACGGCATCGGTGCTCATGATTACTCCGTCGCCTTCAGCTTGGGGTCGTGCATCTCTTCGGGATGGAAGATCAACCGATAGGTGCGGATCGCGATCAGCAGCACGGCGGAGACGTCGCCGATCCAGGCGATCGCGAAGAACGGCCAGGTCGGCATGTGCATGTCGAAGGTCTGGACGTTGTCGTTGTAGGTGCCGCGGACCTTGTCGAACAGCGTCCAGGTCTGCACCGTCACGACGAACAGCAGCACCAGTGTCGCGAACACGTCGATCCAGCGCTGGTAGCGCGGCCCGACATTGCCCCAGACCAGATCGACCGTGATGTGGGTGCCGCGATAGGAGGTCGCGGCGATGCCCCAGAAGATGAGGATGCCGAGCAGCATGCGGCCGATGTCGAAACTATCGGGGATCGCATAGTTCAGCGTGTTGCGCAGCAGCACCGACAGGAAGATGTCGAGTGCGACAATGCCGACGAAGGCGGCTGCGATCCACTCGATCGAATCGATAACGCGATCCATCCAGCTGCGCTTCATGGGAGCTTCCTGCTCGAGATGAGTGCGAGTTGCATCAACAGCGATGCTGCACTCCCTCTCCCGCTTGCGGGGGAGGGCTGGGGTGGGGGTGTCGCCGCAATGAACGGACCCCGAGTGGAGGGGGGGGGCCCCCCCCCCCGCCCCCCCCACCCCCCCCCCCCCGCCCCCCGGGGGGGGGCGGGGGCGGGGGCGGCCGGTCCTGGGCCGCAGAACGAGCCGGCAGCGAGTCTA
>NZ_JBVVPQ010000106.1:8833-18137 GCF_055811695.1 Bradyrhizobium sp. MI1.3
CCCCCGCCCGCGGCGGGGGGGGGGGGGGGGGGGGGGGCCCCCCCCCCCCGCCGCAATCACCGGCCCCCGCGTGCCCAGCGCCCCCCCCCGGCGCTTCGCGCCGACCTCCCCCGCAAGCGGGAGAGGTGCAGCGAGTCTGCGGCTCCGATTCAGCGTCACTCCGCCAGCGCGTTGTACTTCTTCAGCGAGGCCTTCAGCTCGCTAAGCGCCGCATCCGGATCCGCGCCGGCCTTCTTTGCGCCGTCGGCCCAGGTCTTCACCAGCGGCTCGGCAGCCTTCTTCCAGGCGGCGGTCTGCTCGGGCGTCAGCTTGTAGACCTCGTGGCTGGTTTCCGCCTTGACCTTGTCGATGCCGGCGTCCTCGAACTTGCCCCAGTGCTCGCCGACCACACCGGCCATCTCGACCGTGCAATTCTTGTCGATCGCGGCCTTCTGCTTGTCGGACATCGCATTGTACTTGTCCTTGTTCATCACGAACACGAAGGTCGTGGTGTAGAGCGGCGCCTCCATGTCGTACTTGGTCACCTTGTCGATGCCGAACAGCACCAGCGAACCCCAGGGGAAGGTGACGCCGTCGGCGACGCCGCGCTCGATGATGTCGCGTACTTCGGGCGCGGAGGATTGCACATTGGTGCCGCCGAGCGAGGTGACGAAATTCGCCATGGTGGCGTGGGCGGGGCGGATCTTCAGGCCCTTCACGTCCTCCGGCATCACGATCTTCTTGGTGCGGGAGTGGAAGGAAGACGGCGAGTGGACGAAGGCGAGGCAGTACTTGACGTCCTTCATCTCCTTCTCGGCGTATTTGCGATACCACGCATCCAGCCCCATCGAGCCGCCCTTGGCATCCGAGATCAGGAACGGCAATTCGCCGGCGCCGATGATCGGGAAGCGGCCGGGCTGGTAGCCGGGATTGACATAGGTGACGTCGGCGATGCCGTCGCGCGCCATGTCGTAATGATCGAAGGCCTTGCCCATCTGCTGGGCCGGAAACACCTTGCCCTTGATGGTGCCGCCGGAATCCTTCTCGACCGCGGCGGCCCAATCCTCGAGCGATTTCTGCAGCGGATGCGAGGCCGGCACCCAGTGCGAGATCTTCAAATCGAAGGTCTTGTCCTGCGCGAACGCAGGGCTCACGCTTGCTGCCAGCAGCAACGCCAGACAGGCTTTCCTCATCACGCGTCTCTCCCTCTTTTGACGGCGGGCTTCGATGGCCCGGTCTCGTTATTTAACATGTTATCTAATTGGCCGGCGCGTTCAAGCCGGAACTGGCGCGGCGTGCCGCCGCGCACTCCCTTTTTGCCCAACCGTTATATGATATAATTATCGTGTGCGGACAGCTGCGACAAGCGAGCCACGCCGAAAGCCTACCGGATCGGGAGGAGCAAGTATTGCGGACAAAAGTCGCAATCATCGGGGCAGGGCCGGCTGGATTGTTGCTTGGGCAACTGCTGAACCGCTATGGCATCGACAATGTCATTCTGGAGCGGCAGAGCCCGGACTATGTGCTCGGCCGCATCCGGGCCGGACTGCTGGAGGAGGGAACAGTCGCGCTGCTCGACCAGATCGGCGCCGGCGCACGGGCCCATGCCGAAGGGCTGGTGCATGAAGGGATCGAGCTCGCCTTTTCGGGGCGCCGGCACCGCATCGACATGAAGGCTGCGACCGGCAAGACGGTCATGATCTACGGCCAGACCGAGGTCACGCTCGACCTGATGGATGCGCGCAACGCCGCCGGTCTCACCTCGGTCTACGAGGCCAAGGACGTACAACCGCACGATTTCGACGGCGGTCACCCGCGCGTAACCTACATGAAAGATGGCGTCACCCACACGATCGATTGCGACTTCGTCGCCGGCTGCGACGGGTTTCACGGCGTCAGCCGCGCCAGCGTTCCGGCTTCGGCCATCGAGGAGTTCGAGCGCATCTATCCGTTCGGCTGGCTCGGCATCCTCTCCGAGACGCCGCCGGTCAGCCACGAGCTGATCTATTCCAACCACGTCCGCGGCTTTGCGCTGTGCACCATGCGTTCGACCAGGCGCAGCCGCTACTATGTGCAGTGCGCGCTCGACGACCATGTCGACCAGTGGCCGGACGATCGATTCTGGGACGAGCTCAAGCGCCGCCTCGACCGGGACGCCGCCGACAGCCTGATCACGGGCCCCTCGATCGAGAAGAGCATTGCGCCGCTGCGCAGCTTCGTCGCCGAGCCGATGCGTTTCGGCAAGTTGTTCCTGTGCGGTGATGCCGCCCATATCGTGCCGCCGACCGGCGCCAAGGGGCTGAATCTGGCCGCGAGCGATGCGCATTATCTGTCGAGCGCATTTCGCGAGTTCTACGACGAAAAATCCAGCGCCGGCATTGACGCCTATTCCGCGAAGGCACTGGCGCGGGTCTGGAAAGCCGTGCGGTTCTCCTGGTGGATGACCTCGATGCTGCACAAATTTCCGGACACCGGTACGATTGGGGCGCGCATCCAGCTCGCCGAGCTCGACTACGTCACGCAGTCCCAAGCCGCGATGACATCACTGTCGGAGAACTATGTGGGGCTGCCGTTTTAGGACGGTGCTGTAGGGTGGGCAAAGCGAAGCGTGCCCACCAGCGTTGTCTTCGCGCGAGATGGTGGGCACGGCGCTGCGCACCTTTGCCCACCCTACGAGTGCTCGCGCCGGCGCCACTTCTTTCAAACACCCGCGCAAATTCCGTTTAAAACTTTGTAGGTGGTGCAACCGTCACGTCCCTCGCGTTCAATGGCGGCAGCCACCAACGCGAGATGGACATGACCAGCACCGACATCCCCGCCGGCTTCGAGCCGCATTTCCGCAAAGCCCCGCTCACCGACCCCTGGGAGCCGCTTTACTCCAGGAAGACCGACAACGGCGTCACCGTGGGATTGCGGCTCGCAACACCGCACACCAACGCGCGCGGGCTGATCCATGGCGGATTGATCGCAGCGCTGGCCGATGCCGCCATGGGCTACAGCTGCGCGCAGGCGACCGGCTGGACCACCTCGTTGGTCACGATCTCGCTGTCGGTCGACTATGTCGGCGCCGGCGAGATCGGCCAATGGCTCGCGGTCGAGGGCGAGGCGATCAAGACCGGCAGCACAATCTGTTTCGCGCAGTGCCTCGCGAAGGCCGACGGCGCCGTGATCGCGCGCGCCAGCGGCACCTTTCGCGTCGTGCCGAAAAAGGGGTGAGGGCGTCACCCGAATTTCCACCCCGCCGTCTCCACCACGAGATCGACGAAGGCGCGCACCTTGGCGGAGAGCAGGCGCGAGGTCGGGTAGACGATGTGGATCGGCAGCGCCGGCTGCTCGTATTTCGCCAACACGATTCTGAGGCGCCCGCGCCGCAAGCCCTCGGCGGCCTGATAGGCCAGCACCCGGGTCACGCCGCCGCCGGCCTCGGCATATTGCAGGGCGGCGTCGGCGCTGTTGCTGGCGAAGCGTGGATTCGGCGCCACCTCGATGTCGCGGCCGTCCTGCACGAAGCGCCAGTTCGCGGATGGACCGAACGCGATGGTCTGGTGCGTAAGCAGTGCCTCCGGCGTCTTCGGTTCGCCATGGCGCTTCAGATAGCCTGGCGTCGCCACAACGATCCGACGCATCTCGCCGACCTGGCGCGCCACGAGCGAGGAGTCGGCGAGATGGCCGATCCGCACCGCGACGTCGACGGCATCTTCCACGAGATTGACCAAATTGTCCGACAGCCGCAATTCGCAGGCGACCTCGGGATAGCGCTTGAGGTAGGCGGTCATGACAGACCCGACATGGAGCCGGCCGAAGCCGACCGGCGCCGACACCACCAGCCGCCCGCTCGGCCGGTTGCGCTCCTCCCGTGCCGAGCCGTCGGCCTCCTCGACATCGGCCAGGATACGACGCACACGCTCCAGATAGCGCGTGCCGACGTCGGTCAGGGTCACTTGACGGGTGGTCCGCTGCAACAGGCGCGCGCCGAGATGCTCCTCCAGCGCCGCGATCAGCCGCGTCACCGCGGAGGGGGACAACCGCAGTTTTCGTGCCGCCGGCGCGAAGCCGTGCAGGTCAGCGACGGTGACGAAAACATGCATGGCCTCGAGGCGATCCATGGTATTGTTGCATATACCGCAATGATGAAGTGTCAAGCGGGCCGATTGTTTTAGCCGGCGAAAAGTCCATTTTAGGTGGCGAAGACGCAGGGATGCGCCGGGATTTCAGGAGATGGTCCGATGACGGCAACTCACACCTATGCCAGCGACGTCGCATTCACGCCGGCGGTGAAGTCGATCCAGACCCGAAAGGGATCCCGCGAAGGCTATGCGCATGCCGAGCAGCGCGGCTGGCGCACCGAGGTCGATGAAAACCTCGCGGCGTTCCTGGCCGACGCCAACAGCTTTTATCTTGCCACGGCCTCGGCCGACGGACAGCCCTACATCCAGCATCGCGGCGGCCCGAAGGGCTTCTTGAAAGTGCTGGACAAGCAGACGCTGGCTTTCACGGACTATGCCGGCAATCGGCAATACATCACGCAGGGAAATCTGTCCGAAAATCCCAAGGCCTACATCTTCGTGATGGACTACGCCCATCGCCGCCGGGTGAAGATCTGGGGCGAGGCGCGGGTGGTCGAAGACGACGAGGCGCTGACGACATCGCTGATGCCGAAAGGCTACCGCGCCCGGCCGGAGCAGGTGATCCTGTTCAAGATCGAAGCGTGGGACACGAACTGCCCGCAGCACATCCCGCAGAAGTTCGACGCGACGGATGTGGCAGCGGCGCTGGCGGCAAGAGATGCGAAAATCACGGAGCTGGAGGCGGAGGTCGCGGCGCTGAAGGGGGAGAAGGCCGCGAGTTGAGCTTACCTGCCAATGAAAGCTAGAGCGACTTGCGGCGTGCACCCTGTCCCCTTGCGGGAGAGGGTGGCTCGTCGCGGAGCGACGAGACGGGTGAGGGGTCTCTCTCCACGAATGAAGCACTTTCCGTTTAGATAGATACCCCTCATCCGGCGCTTCGCGCCACCTTCTCCCGCAAGGGGAGAAGGGAAGAAGACAGCGCGTGCGGCGTCAGCAATTTCTCGAACTTACAGCCCGCTCGCGCCTTCGTGCTGGAAGCCGAGATAGCTGGCGGCGACGCGCTCGTTCGCCGCAATGTCGCTGGCCTTACCGCTGAGCACGAACTCGCCGAGCTCCATGACATAGGCCTGATCCGCGATCTTCAATGCGGCCTGCGCGTTCTGCTCGACCAGCAGTACGGAGACGCCGGCGGCGCGCAGTTCGGTGACGATGCGGAAAATGTCGGCGACGATGATCGGGGCGAGGCCGAGGCTCGGCTCGTCCAGCATCAGGAGCTTGGGCTCGCCCATCAGGGCGCGGCCCATTGCGAGCATCTGCTGCTCGCCGCCGGAGAGCGTGCCGGCGAGCTGCTTGCGCCGTTCCTTGAGCCGCGGAAACAGCGCGTAGACCCGCTCCATCGAGGCTTTCGCCTTGCTTCTCTCGATGCGGAAGGCCCCCAACTCGAGATTGTCCTCGACATTCATGGTCACGAACAATTCGCGGTGCTCGGGAACGAGGCCAAGTCCCATGGCGACGCGGTCCTCGATGTCGAGTCGCGACAGATCCTGACCTGCGAATGCCACGCGCCCCTTCAGCGGAAAGATGCCCATGATGGCGGAGAGCAGCGTGGTCTTGCCGGCGCCATTGGCGCCGACGATGGTGACGATCTGGTTCTGGCCGACTTCGAGCGAGACCGAGCGCACGGCCTCGACCTTGCCATAGGCGACATGGGCGTCGGCGACGGACAACAGCGCGGTCATGCCGCCACTCCGAGATAGGCCTTGATCACTTCGGGATTGGTCTTGATCGTGGCCGGCGTTCCTTCTGCGATCTTGGTGCCGAAATCGAGCACCACGATGCGGTCGGCGAGGTTCATGACGAAGCCCATGTCGTGCTCGACAAGCAGCACGCTCATGCCGCCGTCGCGCAGCTCCCGCAGGAGGCTCGCGAGCCGCTGCTTCTCCATGTGGCGCAGGCCGGCGGCCGGCTCGTCGAGCAGCAGCAGCATCGGATCGACGCACAACGCACGGGCGATCTCGACGATCCGTTGCTGTCCCAGCGAAAGCGAGCCTGCGAGCTGATGCATCTGCTCGCCAAGTCCGACCCGCTCGATCTGGCGGGCGGCTTCGGCGAGCAGCTTTGCCTCATCAGTGCGGTCGAGCCGCAGCATCGAGGAGATCGGCCCCGAATGGCCGCGCAGATGGGCGCCGATCGCGACGTTCTCCAGCACGGTCATGTCAGGCACCAGCTTGACGTGCTGGAAGGTGCGGGAGATGCCGAGCTTGACGATCTCCTGCGGCGGTGCCCTGTCGACCTTGTTGCCGAGCACGGAGATCGAGCCTGAGGTGGCCGACAGCACGCCGGTGATCAGGTTGAAGGTGGTGCTCTTGCCGGCGCCGTTGGGGCCGATCAGCGCGACGATCTCGCGAGCCAGGACGTCGAAGGAGACGTTGTTCACCGCGACCACGCCGCCAAATTGCTTCCGGGCCTTCTCGACCTGAAGCAGGACGCTGGATTGGCCGGGGGAGCGGGTGCGCTGCTCCAGCTTGAGCGAGGTGTCCGGCTTTTTGCCACCGGTGCGCTGGGGCAGGAACGACATCAGCCAGGGCCAGACGCCGCCGGGTGCGAGCTGAAGCAGCGCCACCAGCATGATGCCGAACACGATGGTCTCGACCTGGCCGGAGCCGGGCAGGATCAGCGGCAGATAGCTCTGCAGCACTTCCTTGAGGACCACGACGAGCGCCGCGCCCAGGACGCCACCCCAGACATAGCCGGCGCCGCCGACCACGGCGATGAAGAGATACTCGATGCCGGCCTGCGCGCCGAACGGCGTCGGGTTCACCGCGCGCTGAAGATGGGCGTAAAGCCAGCCGGAGAGGCCGGCGAGCACGGCGGCATGGATGAACACCAGCATTTTCGCCCGCGGCGTGTGCACGCCGAACGCCTCGGCCGCGACATGGCCGCGCCGGAGCGCGCGGATGGCGCGGCCGGTGCGGGAGTCCAGCAGGTTCATCGTGAGCAGCGCCGAGAGGATCACGGCAACCCAGATCGCGTAGTAGATCGAGCCGGGCGAGAGCATTTTGAACGAGCCGATCGACAGCGGCGGGATCGCCGAGATGCCGTCGTTTCTTCCCAGGAATTCGAGCTTGCTGAAGAGATAGAACAAGCCGAGCCCCCAGGCGAGCGTGCCGAGCGGCAGATAATGGCCAGAGAGACGGACTGTGACGAGGCCGAGCAGCACCGCCAGCAATCCGCTGACCAGCAGCGACAATGGGAGCGTTAGCCAGGGCGACATGCCGTAGGTCGTTGACAGCACCGCGGTGGTGTAGGCGCCGAAGCCAACGAAGGCCGCTTGTCCGAACGAGGTCAGGCCGCCGACGCCGGTCAGCAGCACGAGGCCCATCGCGACCAGGGCGGTGAGGCCGACATTGTCGAGCAGCACGATCCAGAACGGGGGCATGCCCGGAACAAAGGGGATCGCCGCCATAATCAGCGCGAAGATGAGGATGGGGAGCCGGCTCTGCATTTTGGCGTCAGTCCTTCTCTTCCTCGACCGCAGGCGCTGCGAGCGAGCGCAGCAGCAGCACGGGAATCAAGAGCATGAAAACGATCACCTCCTTGTAGTTGGAGGCATAGAAGGACGAGAACGCCTCGACGATGCCGACGACCAGCGCCGCGACCGCGGTGAGGGGGTAGCTGACAAGCCCGCCGATGATCGCGGCGACAAAGCCCTTCAGGCCGATCAGGAAGCCCGAGTCGTAATAGAGCGTCGTGATCGGCACGATCATGATGCCCGACAGTGCGCCGATGACGGACGCCAGCAGGAAGGCGATCTGCCCGGATAGCGTGGTGCGGATGCCGACGAGCCGGGCACCGAGCCGGTTCACGGCGGTCGCGCGCAGCGCCTTGCCGTAGAGTGTCAGCCCGAAGAACAGCCACAGCCCGACGATGAAGGCGATGGTAATGCCGTAGACCGTGATGCTCTGGCCTGTGAAGCGCAGCGCGCCGGTGGTGAAAGATCCCGACAGTACGGCAGGTCCGCGCTGACCTTCGGCGCCGAAGAACAATAGGCCCAAACCCTGAAGTGCGAGGTGGACGCCCACCGAGGCGATCAGCAGCACCAGCACCGAAGTGTGCGCCAGCGGCTGGAATGCGATGCGGTAGAGAAACAGGCCGATCATCGCCACGATCACCAGCGACAGCGCGATGCAGACCGCAACCGGCGGCTTCTGAGCGGTGTAGTAGACAGTCAGCGCCAGCACGATGGCCGGCAGCACGATGTTGGTCAGGATGCTGCGCAGCACCAGGCGCCCGTGCAACGCCTTGCGCGCGGCGAACAGGTCGAACGCGAAGGCGCCAAGGCCCAGGGCGAGCGCGAGTTTCGCCGTACCCGGCATCTGGCCCGCGGCCAGCGAGGCATAGGTCAGCGCGCCATAGGTGACGAATTCGCCCTGCGGGATGAGGATGACGCGGGTGACGGCGAACACCAGCACCAGCGCCAGGCCGAGCAGCGCATAAATCGCGCCATTGGTGATGCCGTCCTGCAGCAGGAACAGCATGATGGTGGTATTCAAGACCGGACGCTCCCCCTCAAAGATTCAGGACCGGTCCCCTGATTGTGGTGGACGGTCCGCTCACAGCCATTGAACAGCGCTGACGATATTTGATATGGTCCATAACAATTATCAAATATAACATCAAGAGTGGCGAACGATCCTCCCGAACTTAACGGGATTGCGAGCATGAGGCGATGACCGTTTCCAAAACCGCTGAAAAGTCCTCTGAAAAACCCGCCGAGACCGCCAAGGGCCGCAAGGACGCGGCCGACGGGCCTGGCGAAGCCCTCCAGCTCGGCGAGCTCTCGGAGCAGCTCGGCTATGTCCTGAAGCGGGCACAGCTCAAGGTGTTCGAGAACTTCCTGCGCTGCATGGCCTCGCTCCAGCTCACGCCGGCGCAGTTCTCAGTGCTGCTGTTGGTCGAGAAAAACCCCGGCCGTAACCAGACCGAGATCGCCTCCACCCTCGGCATCCTGCGCCCGAACTTCGTGGCGATGCTCGACAATCTCGAGAGCCGCGACCTTTGCGCGCGGATCCGCTCCACCAACGACCGCCGCTCGCACATCCTGGTGCTGACCGACAAGGGCAAGGCCGTGCTGGCCCGCGCCAAGAAGCTCGTCGCCACCAAGCACGAGGCTCGGCTGAACGAGCTGCTCAAGTGCGCCGCCAATAATCTGTGGCTCGGGATCATCCTGTTCGGCAGCGACCGCAGGGTCATTTTCT
>NZ_JBVVPQ010000107.1:0-17798 GCF_055811695.1 Bradyrhizobium sp. MI1.3
GTTTTTCTGGATTTCTGGGCGAGCCGCCGCGGGGGCGGGGGGGGCCGGTTTGGGGGGCAGGGGTTTTTTTTTAGCGAGGAGGCCCGGGGGGGGGGGTTACCCCCGCCGCGAACCGGTGGGGAATGGCAGTTTTTTTCGCGGACAGCAAGCGGCGCTCTATTTCCAGGGCGGGCAAGGGGGGGCCGAACAAATAGCCCTGCATTTCGGTGCAGCCCTCCGCTGCGATCCGGTCCCGTTGCTCCGCGGTCTCCACGCCCTCCGCCGTCGTCGTCATGCCCATTCCGCGCGCCAGCGCCGCCACCGCGCGCACGATGCTGAGGGATGCCGCATTGTTTTCCACGCCGCTGACGAACGACCGGTCGATCTTGATCTTGTCGAAGGGGAAGCATTGCAGATAGGTCAATGACGAATAACCGGTGCCGAAATCGTCCATGGCGACCTTGATGCCGAGCGCCCGGAGCTGGTGCAGCGTCGTCAGCGTCCCATGCCTGTCCTGCAGCAAAACGCTTTCCGTGATCTCGATCTCCAGCCGCCGCGGATCGAGGCCAGAGGCCGCCAGGGTGCCGACGATCACCTCGGTCAGGCCCGGCTGGCGGAATTGCACCGCCGAGATATTGACGGCGACGTGCAGATGGTCCGGCCACCGGCTTGCAGTGGCACAGGCCTGCCGGATCACCCACTCACCGATCGGCACGATCAGGCCGATCTCTTCCGCAAGCGGGATAAAGCTGTTCGGCGCGACCAGTCCGCGTCGTGGATGTCGCCAGCGGATCAAGGCTTCGAAGCCGCTGATCTCGCCGCCGTCGGTCTTCACGACCGGCTGGTAGTGCAGTTCGAACTCGCCGGCGGCAAGGCCGTTGTGCAGGTCCTGCTCCAGCGCGCGGCGGCTTTGCGCCTCTTCGCCCATGGCCGGTTCGAAGAAGCAGTGCATGCCGCGGCCGTCGCTTTTCGCGCGATACAGGGCCAGATCGGCATTGTGCAGGAGTTGCTCGGGCGTCGAGCCGTCGCCGGGCGCAATGGCGATCCCGACGCTCGCGCCCACAATAGCCTGATGTCCGTCGAGCCCGAACGGAGCACTCAGGGCGCTGACAACATCACGCGCCAGCGTGTCCGCTTCGTTCGAATCGGAGATCGGCGACTGGAGGATGACGAATTCATCGCCACCCATACGCGCGACGGTATCGCTGTCGCGGGCGAGCTGCTTGAGGCGGCGGCTGACATCCTGCAGCAGGATGTCGCCGGCCTGGTGGCCAAGGGTGTCGTTGACGGCCTTGAACTTGTCGAGATCGATGTGGTGGATCGCGAACATCCCACCCTGTTCGAGCGCCTGCTTGAGGCGCTGACCGAGCAGGGCGCGATTGACGAGGTCCGTCAGCGCGTCGTGGTGCGCCATATGCGCGATCTGCAATTCCGCCTTGCGCTGCTCGGTGATGTCTTCGTGGGTCGCGACCCATCCGAGATCGGGCATCGGTCGGTGCCTGATCTTGAAGGTCCGCCCGTTCCGCATCTCGACGATGCTGTCCATGGCCTCGGCCGACGTGGCGACATCGGTCCGCCATGTGGCGTATTCCTCCCGCGTCATTGTCGGCACGCTGCCGGCTTCGAAGCGCAGGTCGAGGATCTCCTGGAGCGGCGTGCCCGGACGAACGCGGTCGGGCGGCAGGCCGTACATTTCGATATAGTGCGTGTTGCAGACCAGCAGCCGATGGTCGGCGCTGAAGAAGCAAAGTCCCTGCGACATGTTGTTGATCGCGATGTCGAACTGGAAATTGCGTTCCTGTAGCCGCGCACTGAGCTCTTCGCGCTCTGTAATGTCCTCGTGCGTCGCCATGCCGCCGCCGTCGGGCAGGGGATGGATGGTGTAGGCGATGATTCGTCCGTCGGCGAACTGCTGAACCGTCTGCTCGCTGACGACCGAACCCTCGGTGCGGGCACGGACATAGGCGCCGGCTTCTCCGCCGATGTTCAGGCCCAGTTCGAGCCGATGCTGGATCAGGTCCTTGATCGGCGTGCCCGGGTGCACCTGCTCGGGCGAGAGCGCGTACATCTCGCGGTAGCGCGGATTGCAGAAAATGACCCTGCGGTCGCTGCCGAACAGGATGATCCCGAGCCACAGATTATTGGCGGCGCACTTGAGCAGCTCGCCGAGCACGAGCGGATCAATGCTTGCGACCTCCTGATCATTCTCCGCCATGCGCCTTGCCCCCGAAACGACGCGATTAGAGCAGGCGGTGGTGAATCAGCCCAACAATTCGCCCAGTTTCGGGACATGTTCCTGAAACTGGGCGAACGCGAGGTTAAGGGCGGCGATGCCCGCCCCCTGGAAAAGAGGACGCCGACAAGAATTCAGAGATCGTTAACCATGTCGTCCCGCCGAACCGCGCGCGGTGCCGGCGGGATGGCGATGCCGCCCGATCAGTCGACCAGGATCACCCGGATATCGTTCACATTGGTCAGCGTGGGACCCGGCAGCAACAGGTCGCCCGTCGCCTCGAAGAACGTCGTCGCATCGTTGTTGTCGAGATAGGCCTGCGGCTGCAGCCCCTGCGCCCTCATCTTCGCGAACGTCGCCGCGTCGATCAGCGCGCCGGCGGGGTCGGTGGGGTGGCCGGCGCCGCCATCGGCGCCGTCGGTGTCGCCGGCGAGCGCGGAGATGTCAGGCGTGTCCTTCAAGAGGCCGGCGAGCGCCAGCGCGTATTCCTGGTTCGGGCCGCCGCGGCCCTGGCCGCGCACGGTGACCGTGAGCTCGCCGCCGGAGAGGATCGCCACGCGCTTGCCTTCCGCGCGGGCCTGAAGCGCCAGCCTGGCATGAGCGGCGGCAACGTCGCGGGCCTCGCCTTCGAGGTCGGCGCCGAGATCGATCGTCTCGTAACCGGCCTCCTGCGCGAGTTTCACCGCGGCGTCGAGCGATTGCTTCGGGCGTGCGATCAATTCGAAATGCGCGCGCGCGAAGGCGGCATCACCGGGCTTGCAGCTTTCGTTGGCGGGGTCATCCAGCGCGCGGCGGACGGCATCGTCGATATCGAGCTTGTATTTGGTGACGATGGCGCGCGCATCATTGAGCGTGGTCGGATCGGGCACGGTCGGACCGGAGGCGATCGCGGAGGGATCGTCATGCGGCACGTCGGAGATCGCGAGCGTCACGATCTCGGCGGCATTTTTGCCCGCGCGCGCCAGCCGCCCACCCTTGATCCGCGACAGATGCTTGCGCACGACATTCATCTCGCCGATCGGCGCGCCGGAGCGAAGCAGCGCCTTGTTGACCGCCTGCTTCTGCGCGAAGCTGATGCCGTCCACGGGCGCGATCCAGTTCGCGGAGCCGCCGCCGGTGAGCAGCACCAGGAGCAAATCGTCCGGCCCTGCCTCGGCTGCGAGCGCGAGCGTATCGGCCGCGCCCTTCAGGCCGGCTTCGTCAGGCACGGGATGACCGGCCTCGACCACGCGGATGCGGCGGGTCGGCACGCCGTAGCCGTGGCGCGTGGTGGCAATGCCGACCAGGCGTTCCGGTGCGAGCCCGAGCGCGTCGAGATAATGCCGCTCGGCGGCGGCGGCCATCGCGGCCGCGCCCTTGCCGGCGGCGAGACAGATCACGCGTCCCCTTGGCGCGGGCCGCAGGTGCGGCGCCAGAATCGTGCTCGGATGAGCGGCGGCAACGGCGGCGTCGTAGAGCGCGCGGAGCAGGGGGCGTCGATCGGACATGACGAAGGGCCTTGAGCGGACAGGAAAGACTGGCGGCAAACGCGCCGCTCACCTGCCTACCGCATCATGCGCCAAAGCGTAAGCCGGCTTCACCATCATTCGATTGTGCAATCGCGTGATCATAATCGACGCGCAAGCAAAAACCCCCTGCGATGGTTCGCAGGGGGTTTTCATCGTCGTGGGTATCAGGCGGTTAGCCGCCGACGTCGGCGCTGATCACGTCACCGAACAGCTCCCACTTGTCGCCCTTGAACTTCTCGAGCTGGAGCTGGCTGATCGGCGCGAAGTCGGTCGGAGAGGTGTTGATCTGCACGCCCGGCAGCAGCACTTCGGTGCGGAAGTTCTTCAGGCTGGCGGCCTGCTTCATGACGTTCGCGCGCGTGAGATCGTCGCCGCACTGCTTGAGGACTTGGACCAGGGTCTGCGCCACGCCGTAGCCGACGATGGTGCCATGGTCGAGCTTGTCGCCGTCCGGAAAGTACTTGTTCATGAACGCGACGAAGTCCTTCATGCCGGGATCGCTGTTCCACGCCGGATCCGAAATGTCCTTCAGGTAGTCGGCGGAGATGATGTCCTGCGAGTTCTCGAACCCGGCGGGCTTGAGCACGCTGCCGACGGACGCCGAGACGTTGTTGAGGAAGTGCAGCGGCTTCCAGCCGATCTCGGCATTCTTCTTGATTGCCTGCGCCGCGAATTTCGGCGTCGTGATGTTCATGAAGACGTCGGCGCCGGTCGATTTCAGCTTGACGATGTGGTTGTCGATGGTCGGCTCGGAGGTCTCGTAGCTCTCCTCCATGACGATCATCGACGCGGCCTTGGCGCCGAGGCCGTCCTTCAGGCCCTTGAGATAATCCTTGCCGTAATCGTCGTTTTGGAACAGCACGGCGATCTTGGCATCCGGCTTGTTCTTGAGCAGCCATTTCGCGTAGATCTGCGTCTCGCTCTGGTAATTGGGCTGCCAGCCCATGGTCCAGGGGAAATCCTTCGGGTCGTTCCACTTGGTGGCGCCGGTCGCGACGAAGAGCTGCGGCACCTTCTTCGAGTTCATGTATTTGTGAATCGCGGAGTTCGGCGGCGTGCCGAGCGAGTTGAAGATGAACAGCACCTCGTCGCTCTCGACCAGCTTGCGCGCCTGCTCCACCGTCTTCGGCGGCGAGTAGGCGTCATCGTAGCTGATGAAGTTGATCTTGCGGCCGTTGATGCCGCCTTCGTCGTTGATCTTCTTGAAATAGGCCGCTTCCGTCCGTCCGATGATGCCGTAGGCGGAGGCCGGTCCGCTGTAGGGCATGATGTTGCCGATCTTGATCTCGGTATCGGTCGCGCCGGTATCGTATTTCTTCTGGGCCGATGCAGTGGAGGCCGAGGCCGCAATGAGCGCGAGCGCGAGTGACGCGGCCGCAAGTTTGCCGGTGACAGCGGGCATTCCTATCTCCCTATTTTCTTGGTGTGTGCGCGTCCCTTTTCTTGTGTTGCCTGTTTTTGGTGACGCAGCCGCAATTCAATACGATTTACCGGACGCCTTCAACAGAAAGCCCCTGCGGCGGGGGCGCAGGGGCTGCTTCTTTAGTAGTCAGGGGCGCCCGCGCGCTCGTGTGCGACTGCGAGAAGGTGCATCCGTCTGAGTTGACGAACCGATCTGGAGCGAGTTTGAGTTGCGTGGCTTCAGTGGCCGAGCTCGCTCGAGATGATGTCCCCGAACAGCTCCCATTTCCGACCCTTGAACCGCATCATCTGGAGCTGCTCGATCGGGGCGAAATTATCGGCTGCGGTGTTGATCTTGATGCCGGGCAACAGGGTGTCGGGCTCGAAATCCTTCAGGCTTGCCGCCTGCTTCATGACGTTGTCGCGGGTGAGGTCGTCGCCGCACATTTGCAGCACCTTCACCATGGTCTGCGCGGCGGCATAGCCGAACACCACGCCGGCATCGAGCTTGTTGGCCTTGGGATCGTATTTGGCGAGGAAGTTGTAGAACTTCTTCATGCCGTCATCGGCATTCCATTGCGGGTCGGAGCCGTCCTTGGTGTAGCTCGCCGACAGGATGCCTTGCGAGATCTCGAGCCCCGCCGGCTCGAGCACGCCGCCGACGGAAGCCGAGACGTTGGAGATGATGTGGACCGGATGCCAGCCGATCTCGGCCGCTTTCTTGATCGCTTGCGCTGCAAATTTCGGCGTGGTGATGCTGACGAAGATGTCGGCGCCGGAGGCCTTCAATTTCACGACGTGCTCGTCGATCGCCGGCTCCGAAGTGTCGTAACCGTCTTCCAGCACGATCATCGAGGCCTTGGGCCCAAGGCCGTCCTTCAGCCCCTTGAGATAGTCCTTGCCGAAATCGTCGTTCTGGTAGAGCACGCCGATCTTGCCGTCCGGCTTCTCCTTCATGATGTACTTGGCGTAGATGCGCGCCTCGCTCGCGTAGCTCGGCTGCCAGCCCATGGTCCAGGGATATTGCTTCGGATCGTTCCACTTCGAAGCGCCGCTCGCCACGAACAATTGCGGCACCTTCTTCTCGTTCATGTATTTGCGAATGGCGCCGTTGGTGGAGGTGCCGAGCGAGCCGAAGATCAGCAGCACCCCGTCGCTCTCGACCAGCTTGCGGGCCTGCTCCACCGTCTTCGGCGGCGAATAGCCGTCGTCGTAGGAGATGAACTTGATCTTGCGGCCGGCGATGCCGCCCTCGGCATTGATCTTGTTGAAATAGGCTTCCTCGGCTTTGCCGATCGCCGCATAGGCGGAGGCCGGGCCGCTATAGGGCATGATGTTGCCGATCTTGATCTCGGTATCGGAAGCGCCGCTGTCGTATTTCTTCTGCGCCAGGGCTGGGCCGCTCATCGCAGTGCACAACGCGAATGCGGCCAGTACGCCCGCAACCTGAAATCGAACGGCAGTCATCTTTCTCCACCCGGAACGGATCGCCGCCGCATTGAACAAGATTGATGCGGGACGTCAACAAAAAGCCCCCGCGATCGTTCGCGGGGGCTTCTCGAGGTGTCGGACTATTGCGTCAGAGCGTCACTCGGTGGCGATGTCGCCGCTGATGATTTCGCCGAAGAGTTCCCACTTCTCGCCCTTGAAGCGCTGCATCTGGAGCTGCGCGATCGGGGCGAAGTCGGTGGGGCCGGTGTTGATCTTGACGCCGGGCAGCAAGGTGTCCGGTGCGAAATCCTTCAACGAGGCCGCCTGCTTCATGATGTTGGCCCGGGTCAGATCGTCGCCGCACATCTCCAGGACCTTGGCCAGCGTCGACGCTGCGCCGTAGCCATAGACCATGCTGGTGTCGGACTTGTCGGCACCCGGCATGTACTTGTCGACGAACTCGTTCCACTTCTTCATGCCGGGGTCGTTGGCCCACTGCGGGTCCGTGGAGTCCTTGGCATAGGCCGCCGACAGCACGCCCTGTGAGGCCTCGAAGCCGGCCGGCTTCATCACGCTGCCGACCGAGATCGACACGTTGGTGAGGATCTGCAGCGGCTTCCAGCTCAGCTCCGCGGTCTTCTTGATGGTCTGGGCCGCGAACTTCGGCGTCGCGTAGATCAGGAGCACGTCGGGATTGGCCGCCTTAATCTTGACGATGTGACCGTCGATCGAGGGCTCGGACACCTCGTAGCTTTCTTCCATGATGATCATGGACGCGCCCTTGGCGCCCAAGCCGTCCTTGGTGCCCTTGAGGTAGTCTTTGCCGAAATCGTCGTTCTGATAGAGGATCGCGATCTTGGCGTCGGGCTTTTCCTTCAACAGCCATTTCGCGTAGATCTGCGCTTCGCTCTGGTAGGAGGGCTGCCAGCCCATGGTCCAGGGGAAGTTCTTCGGGTCGTTCCACTTGGTGGCGCCGGTGGCGACGAACAGCTGCGGGATCTTCTTGGCGTTCAAATACTTCTGGATCGCGCTGTTCGAGGGCGTGCCGAGCGGGTTGAACACGACGATCACTTCGTCGCTCTCGACCAGCTTGCGGACCTGCTCCACGGCCTTTGGCGGCGAATAGCCGTCGTCATAGGTGACGAAGTTGATCTTGCGGCCGTTGATGCCGCCCTTGTCGTTGATCATCTTGAAATAGGCTTCTTCGGTCTTGCCGATGATGCCATAGGCCGACGCCGGACCGCTGTACGGCATGATGTTGCCGATCTTGATCTCGGTATCGGACGCGCCGGTGTCGTATTTTTTCTGGGCAAAAGCGGCGCCGGAGGTGAGAGTGATGACCGCCGTTGCCGTTACCAGCGCAGCGGTTCGCAGTGTTCTTTCAAAAAACAATTCGGGTCTCCTTGGCTTAATCAACGGGTTGTCAGTTCTTTCTGAGCCGGCCGACGAGTTGCTGGCCCATGATCGCGATCTGCCTCGCGCCGTGCGGCACCAGGTAGATGACGGCGAACAGGAGTACGCCGAATACGGCGCCGGAGAGGCCCTTGGAGATGCCCTCCGCCATGTTCGGCACGAAGATGATGAAGGCTGCGCCGACGAACGAGCCGGGCAGCCAGCCGACGCCACCGACGACCATGCCGAGGAACAGCGAGATCGCGAGCGTGATCGTGTAGCTGTCGGGCGCGACGAACTGCACGGCGATGGCGCCAAGCGAGCCGGCAACGCCGGTGATGCCGGCGGACACGCCGAAGGCCAGTGTCTTGTACAGTGCGACGTTGACGCCCATCGAGGAGGCCGCGATCTCGTTGTCGCGGATCGCCATGAAGGCGCGGCCCGAGCGGGAGCGCAGCAGGTTCACCGAGAAGATGTAGATCGCGAGCACGACCGCGAGCGAGAAGTAGTAGAGCCAGGTGTCCTGCGACATCGGCAACCCGAACGGCGCGTCGGGCTTGGTGACGACGAGGCCCTGCACGCCGCCCGTCCAGTGCTCGAGGAAGTTCAGCTTCAGCAGCTGCGGCATCGCGGTGGCAAGCGCAAAGGTCGCGAGCGCGAGATAGACGCCCGACAGCCGCAGTGCCGGCTTGCCGAACAGGTAGCCGAAGGCGAAGCAGACCGCGGCGGAAACCGGAATTGTCAGCGCATAGTTGACGTTGAAGTACTCCATCAGCACCGCCGACGTATAAGCGCCCACGGCATAGAAGGCGCTCTGGCCGAGCGAGAACTGGCCGGAGCCGCCCGTCAGAATGTTCAAGGCCAGCACCGCGAGCCCGTAGATCAGGAGCATCGTCATCTGGAAGATGATGAAGTTCTTGACGAACATCGGCACGATCAACAGCACCGCCAGCACTAACAGGGAGGTGCCCGTGCCCAGCGTCATCGCCCGCTTCGGAACCGCCTCGACGGCCGGGGCTTCCGTGACGACGTCTTCTGCAGCGCTCATGATCAAACTCGCTTGACGATTTGCCGGCCGAACAGGCCAGCGGGTTTGACGACCAGGACGGAAATGATCAGCGCGAGCGCGATCGGAAGCTTCAGCTCGTTGCCGACGCCGGGAATGTAGGTGCCGGCGAGGTTTTCGAAGACACCGACCAGGAAGCCGCCGACCACGGCGCCGAACGGGCTGGTCAGTCCGCCGAGCACCGCCGCGGCGAAGCCGTAGATCAGCACGCCGCCCATCATGTTGGGCTCGAGGAACACGACTGGTGCGATCAGCATGCCGGCGATCGCACCGATCGCGGACGCCATGCCCCAGCCCAGCGCAATCATCCAGCTGGTGTTGATGCCGACCAGCCGGGCCGATTCAGGCACGGAGGCGGCCGCGCGCATGGCGAGGCCGATCTTGGTGTACTGGAAGAAGAAGTAGAGGCCGAGCAGCAGCAGCACCGTGACGCCGATCATGCCGGCCTGGTGAGTCGAGATCAGCTGGCTACCGAGGAACGGCGAGGAGCCGAACGGGGTCGGATACTGCTTGATGGTGAAGTCCCAGATCAGACCGGCCGAGGAGTTGATGATCGCGAACAGCGCGATGAAGCCGGCGACGTTGGTCAGCACCGGCGCCTTGGCGAGCGGCTTGAACAGGATGCGCTCGATCGCGATGCCGCCGACAAAGGACAATGCCAGCGTGATCACGAAGGCGGCCCAATAGGGGATGCCCCATTGCATCAGCTGCCAGGAGATGAAGGTCGAGAACATCGCCATCTCGCCCTGAGCGAAGTTGAGATGGTCGATCGCCTGATAGATCATGACCACGGCGAGCGCCATGCAGGCGTAGATCGCGCCCGTGGCGATGCCGGCCAGCACTTGGTTGGTGAACAGCTCCATCGTGCCGGCTCCTCAGTAACCCAGGTAGGATTTGCGGATTTCTTCGTTGTTCGCGATGTCCTTGGCGTTGCCCGACATCACGATGCGCCCGGTCTCGATCACATAGGCCTGGTCGGCGAGCTCGAGCGCGAGCTGGGCGTTCTGCTCGACCACCAGGATCGACACCTTGTCCTCGCGGTTGATCTTGCCGAGGATGCCGAACAGGTCGCGCACGACTAGCGGCGCCAGTCCGAACGAGGGCTCGTCCAGCAGCATTAGCCGCGGCCGCAGCATGAGGGCGCGGGCGACCGCGAGCATCTGCTGCTCGCCGCCCGAGAGCGTGCCGGCCTGCTGCGTATGCCGCTGCTTGAGCACCGGGAAATGCGCATACATGCGCTCGATGTCGGAGACGATGCCGGCGCTGTCTTTGCGGGTGATGGCGCCGAGCTGGAGGTTTTCCTCCACCGTCATGGTGGTGAAGGTGCCGCGGCCCTGCGGCACATGGGCGATGCCGAACCGCACGATGCTTTCGGTGGAGCGGTTGTTCAGCGGCTTGCCGTCGAACTCGATGCCGCCGGTCGAGCGCACCATGTTGCAGATCGCGCGCAGCGTGGTGGTCTTGCCGGCGCCGTTGGCCCCCAGCAGCGTGGTCAGCGATCCCTCGCTGAGCGAGAAGGACAGGCCGTGGAGCGCCTGGACCTGGCCGTAATAGGCGCGCAGGTCCTTGACGTTGAGCAGCGTCGTCATTGGTCCTTGCTCCCGAGATAGGCCTTGATGACGTCGGGATCCGCCTGCACCTGGGCCGGCGTGCCTTCCGCGAGCTTCTTGCCGAAATTCAGCGCGACGACGTGGTCGGCGATCGACATCACGAGGCCCATGTGATGCTCGACCAGCAGCACGGTCATATGGCGTTCGTCGCGGATGCGGCGGATGAGGTCGCCGAGCACGTAGACTTCCTCGTGGTTGAGGCCGCCGGCGGGCTCGTCGAGCAGCAGGATCTTCGGATCGGCAGCGAGCGCGCGCGCCAGCTCGACGCGCTTCTGCGTGCCGAACGGCAGGCCCGACACGACGGTGTGGGCGACATCCTCGAGGTCGAGATAGGCGAGGATCTCATGCACCTTCTTGTTGACGTCGCTCTCGCTGCGGCGGACCCAGGCCAGCCGCAGCGAGTCGCTGATGATGTCGCTGGAGGTGCGGGCATGGGTGCCGACGCGGACATTGTCCATCACCGACAAATTCGGAAACAGCGCCACGTTCTGGAAGGTGCGGCCGATGCCGATCTCCGCGATTCGGTGCGGCGGGCGCGTCAGGATGCTCGCGCCCTCCATCAGGATGTCGCCGGACGACGGCTGGTACAGCCGCGAGAGGCAGTTGAAGAGCGTGGTCTTGCCGGCGCCGTTAGGGCCGATCAAGCCGAGGATCTGGCCCTTGTGCATGTCAAAGGACACGCCGTTGAGCGCGACGATGCCGCCGAACACGACGCTGACGTCGCGAACCGCGAGCAGGGGCGATGTCCCCTGCGCGAGCTGTGCCTGCGTCATCTCGTCTCGCCCACTGTGTTCAGTGAGCGAAGGGGCGATGTGAACCGCTCCCGATGACGACAAAGGCTATCTGATCCCCTCGGCCACACGCGCAACTTTCCCTCCTGATTTCAGCTTTTTGCTGACGTCTTTTTTGGAATGCGGCATCAGACCCCCAAGTGCCGCTTCGATGTTCCTTACCATCGCAAGCAGACGCGGTCCAATGTCGTTGATCAAACGCTCTTCCGTGAAGCGGAATGCCGGCGCGCCGCAATTGAATGCGTAAGGACCGGTTCCGTCGTTGAGCCTGAGCGCGACGCCGGCGGCGCCGATATCGTCGTGCCAGTCGCCGACCGAAATCGCAAATCCGTATTTCGCGACCGTCTCGCCGGAGCGTTCCAAACCGTCGCGCATCTTGGGCCAGCGGCTGCCGTAATGTTCGCGCAAGACACGAGACAGTTCCGCCCGATCGTTTTCCTCGAGCGCCCAAAAATAGGCGCGGCCCATCGCGCTGGTTGCAATCGGCACGCGGGAGCCGACGTCAAGTTGAACGCCGACCGTCTCGCTGCCGCGGCTTTGCCCGAAATAGATCATGCTGTGACGGTCGCGGCCGCCGACGGCAACGGCTCCGCCGGTCGCGCGCATCATTTCCTCGCGGAACGGTTCGGACAAATGCCGAACGCCGAGATTGGACAACGCGGCGTAGCCGAGCGCCATCGCGGCCGGCGCAAGCTGATATTTCTCGAAGCGGGGAACCGGCGTCAGATAGCCGAGCTTCGTCAACGTATAGGTCAGCCGCGAAACGGTCGGTTTGGGCAAATTGGTACGGGCCGCGATTTCCTGATTGCCAAGAAGTCCGTCGCTGGGCTGGAATGCGCGCAATACGTCTAGCCCGCGGGAAAGCGCGACGACGAAATTCCGATCGGTCGCTGTCTTCTTTCCTGTACGCTTCATCCCTGATCTGCTTCTTGCGCGGAGTCGTTGACAAGCCACGTGCTTCAAAATAACCCTGCCGTCAAGATGCGGAATTAAATTCCGCAGTGCGAAATTGAACAAAAGTTACCCCACCAAGGAGGGACACCGTGAGCGAAGTGGTCAAGTTTGAGCGTCATGACGAAGTCGGGATCGTCACGGTCGACAGCCCTCCGGTCAACGCGCTGAGCGCCGCGGTTCGCGGCGGAATTCTGGAATGCATCAAGGCCGCGGTCGCCGATCCCGCCATCAAGGGCATCGTGCTGACCTGCGCCGGCCGTACCTTCATCGCAGGCGCCGACATCACCGAATTCGGCAAGCCGCCGAAGCCGCCCGCCCTCAACGACGTGCTTTCCGAGATCGAGAATTCACCGAAGCCGGTCGTCGCCGCGATCCACGGCACCGCGCTCGGCGGCGGCCTCGAGGTCGCGCTCGCCTGTCATTTCCGTGTTGCGGTGAAGGAAGCCAAGCTCGGCCTGCCCGAGGTGAAGCTCGGCCTGCTGCCGGGCGCCGGTGGCACCCAGCGCCTGCCGCGCGCAGTCGGACCGGAGCTCGCGGTCAAGATGATCGTCGGCGGTGATCCGATCGGCGCTGCGGAAGCGCTGAAGAACGGTCTGATCGAGGAGATCGTCGAGGGCCCCGCCGCCGGAGGCGAAGCCTTCGTACGAAAGCTGCTGGCTGAAAAGCGTCCGCTGCGCCGCCTGCGTGACGACGACTCCAAGATCGCGGCGGCCAAGGCCGACCGCTCGATCTTCACCAATGCGGTCGCGGCCATGACCAAGAAGTCACGCGGCCTGGAAGCGCCGTTTGCGGCGGCCGACGCCGTCGGCTACGCCATCGACCTGCCATTCGATGAAGGGCTGAAGAAGGAGCGCGAGGGCTTCCTGAAGCTCGTCGCCAGCGATCAGTCCAAGGCGCAGCGTTATGCCTTCTTCGCCGAGCGCGAGGCCAGCAAGATCGCCGGCGTTCCTGAGGGGACCAAGCCGCGGCCCGTGAACCGCGTCGCCATCCTCGGCGCCGGCACGATGGGCGGCGGCATCGCGATGTCCTTTGCCAATGCCGGCGTTCCCGTCACTCTGATCGAGACCGGCGAGGAGCAGCTCAAGCGCGGCATGGGCATCATGCAGAAGAACTGGGAAGCGACCGCGGCGCGCGGCGGCATCCCGGCGGACGCGCCCGCCAAGCGCATGGCGCTGATCAACGGCGTCGTGGGCATCGAGAACGTCGGCGACGCCGACCTCGTCATCGAAGCCGTGTTCGAGACCATGGCAGTGAAGAAGGAAGTGTTCGGCAAGCTCGACCAGTACGTCAAGCCGGGCGCCGTGCTCGCCTCCAACACCTCGTACCTGAACATCGACGAGATCGCGAAGTCGACCAAGCGGCCGCAGGACGTGCTCGGCATGCACTTCTTCTCGCCCGCCAACGTCATGAAACTGTGCGAGATCGTGCGCGCCGACAAGACCGCGCCCGATGCCCTCGTCACGGCTGTCTCGATCGCACGCAAAATCGCAAAGGTGCCGGCCGTGGTCGGTGTCTGCGACGGCTTTGTCGGCAACCGCATGCTGGCCCAGCGCGGCAAGCAGTCGGAGAAACTGCTGTTCGAAGGCGCGCTGCCGCAGCAGGTCGACGCCGTCGTGACGAAGTTCGGCATGCCGATGGGGCCGTTCGCGATGGGCGACCTCGCCGGCCTCGACATCGGCTGGCGCTCGCGCAAGGACCGCGGCATCAAGTCGGAGATCGCGGATGCGCTCTGTGAAGCCGGGCGCTTCGGCCAGAAGACCGGCAAGGGCTATTACAAATACGAAGCCGGCTCCCGTTCGGCGCTGCCCGATCCCGAAGTCGAGAAGCTGATCGACGAGACGCTGCTTCGTTTGGGCCGCAAGAAGCGCGTCGTCAGCGACGACGAGATCCTCGAGCGCATGATGTATCCGATGATCAACGAGGGCGCGAAGATCCTGGAAGAAGGCATTGCCGCGCGCCCGTCCGATATCGACGTGGTCTGGCTCTATGGCTACGGCTGGCCGATCTACCGCGGCGGCCCGATGTTCTGGGCCGACACCGTCGGCCTCAAGCACATCGCCGATCGTCTCTCTTTCTATGCCAAGGAGACCAACGACCCCAGCCTCGAGCCCGCGCCGCTGCTGAAGAAGCTCGCGGCCGAAGGCAAGACCTTCGCGTCATTGGCCGCGACATCAAAGGCGGCGTGATTGGATTGGGCTCGGTGACCGCGAACACCTTCGCCAGGGCAACGCTCTCTCCGTTCCCTCCCCCCTTGTGGGGGAGGGTCAGGGAGGGGGGTAGCCCCGGGCGAGGTCCGAGTTCGTGGCACCCCCTTCCCCAACCCTTCCCCACAAGGGGGAAGGGAGCCCGTCTGTCCGTACCCGCCTTACGTTTGCAGAGCATTGATCGTTGATGACCCATCCCGGCGAACAGTTTTATCCCGAAGGCGTGCGCTGGGACGACACCATCGTCCAGGGCCCGCTGCCTGAACTGCTGGCAAAAGCCGCGGCAGAGTACGGACCGCGCACCGCGCTGGAATTCCGGGATCGTCCGATCACCTACACCGAACTCGCCGCGATGGCGGAGCGTGCGGCTGCCGCGTTCCTGCGCGCCGGCTGCGGCAAGCACACATCCATCGCGCTGTTCCTCGGCAATACGCCGGACCACCCCGTCAATTTCTTCGGCGCGCTGAAGGCCGGCGCCCGTGTCGCGCATCTCTCACCGCTCGACGGCGAGATCGCGCTGACCCACAAGGTCTCCGATTCCGGTTCGCGCCTGCTCGTCACCACCAACCTCGCGGCGCTGCTGCCGACCGCGCTGAAATTCCTGGAAAAGGGCCTGATCGACCGCCTGGTCGTCTGCGAGGAGGACAGTTGGGGCAAGGTCGGCACGCCGCAGGCCGCGATCCCCAATGATCCCCGCATCGTCACCTTCAAGGCCTTTGTCGAGGGCGCGACCGCACCGGCGCAGTGGCCATCCGTGACGATCGACGACGTCGCGCTGCTGCAATATACCGGCGGCACCACCGGTCTGCCCAAGGGCGCCATGCTGACGCACGGCAACCTCACCTCGGCGGTGTCGATCTTCGACATCTGGGGCAAGCCGTCCCGAGCCGCGCGTGGCGACGTGGTCGAGCGCGTGATCGGCGTGCTGCCGCTGTTCCACATCTATGCGCTGACCCTCGTGCTGCTGTGCTCGCTCCGCCGCGGCTATCTGATCTCGCTGCATCAGCGCTTCGATGTCGAAGCCGTGATGCGCGACATCGAGGTCAAGCGCGCGACCTATTTCCCGGGCGTGCCGACGATGTGGATCGCGATTGCAGCGCTCCCGGATCTCGACAAGCGCGACTTCTCCTCGCTCAGCACCATTGGCTCCGGCGGCGCGCCGCTGCCGGTGGAGATTGCGAGTTTCTTCGAGCGCAAGGTCGGCAAGAAGCTCAAGAGCGGCTGGGGCATGACCGAGACCTGCTCGCCCGGCACCGGCCATCCGCCCACAGGCCCTGACAAGCCGGGCTCGATCGGCCTGATGCTGCCCGGCATCGAGCTCGACGTCGTTTCCCTGGAAGATCCCACAAAAGTGCTGCCGCCGGGCGAAGTCGGCGAGATCCGCATCAAGGGCCCGAACGTCACCATGGGCTACTGGAACAAGCCCGAGGGATCCGCGGAGGCCTTCGTCGACGGCCGCTTCGTCACCGGCGACATCGGCTATGTCGATAGCGACGGCTATTTCTTCCTGGTCGACCGCAAGAAGGACATGATCATCTCCGGCGGCTTCAACGTTTATCCGCAAATGATCGAGCAGGCGATCTACACCCTACCAGGCGTGCACGAGGTGATCGTGCTCGGCATTCCCGACTCGTATCGCGGCGAGGCCGCAAAAGCCTTCATCAAGCTCAGGCCCGGCGCAAAGCCGTTCTCGCTCGACGAGCTGCGCGCGCAGCTCGCCGGCAAGCTCGGCAGGCACGAATTGCCGGCGGAGGTCGAATTCGTCGACGATCTGCCGCGCACGCCGGTCGGAAAGCTGTCGCGCCATGAGTTGCGCCAGCAGCAGAAACCATCACAATCCGCCCAACTTGTCACCCGACTTGCATCAGGAGATCGCTCTTGACCGACGCCGTCATCGTTTCCACCGCCCGCACCCCGATCGGGAAGGCCTATCGCGGCGCGCTCAACGCCACCGAGGGCGCAACCCTGCTCGGCCACGCCATCGGCGAAGCCGTCGCGCGCGCCAAGATCGACCCCAAAGAGGTCGAGGACGTCGTGATGGGCGCAGCGCTGCAACAGGGCGCGACCGGCGGCAACATCGCGCGCAAGGCGCTGCTCCGTGCCGGTCTCCCCGTCACGGTCGCCGGCACCACCATCGACCGGCAATGCGCCTCGGGCCTGCAGGCGATCGCGCTCGCCGCGCGTTCGGTGATCTTCGACGGCGTCGAGATCGCCGTCGGCGGCGGCGGCGAGTCCATCTCACTGGTGCAGAACGACAAGATGAACGGCTTCCATGCGCAGGACCCGGCGCTGCTCGAGATCAAAGGCGAGGTCTACATGCCAATGATCGACACCGCCGAAATCGTGGCCAAGCGCTACGGCATCTCGCGCGAGAAGCAGGACGAATATTCGCTGGAGAGCCAGCGCCGCACGGCCGCGGCCCAGCAGGGCGGCAAGTTCAGGAACGAACTCGCGCCGATCACCACCAGGATGGCGGTGACCGACAAGGCGACCGGTGCAGTCTCGTTCAAGGACGTCACGCTCTCGCAGGACGAGGGCCCGCGCCCCGAGACCACCGCTGAAGGTCTCGCCGGCCTCAAGGCCGTGCGCGGCGAGGGATTTTCGGTCACCGCCGGCAATGCCAGCCAGCTTTCGGATGGCGCCAGCGCGAGCGTGATCATGAGCGACAAGGAAGCGGCGAAGCGCGGGCTGAACCCGCTCGGCATCTTCCGCGGCTTCGTCTCCGCCGGCTGCGAGCCGGACGAGATGGGCATCGGCCCGGTGTTCGCGGTGCCGCGCCTGCTCAAGCGTCATGGCCTCACCGTCGACGACATCGGCCTGTGGGAGCTCAACGAAGCCTTCGCGGTGCAGGTGCTGTATTGCCGCGACAAGCTCGGCATCGACCCCGACAAGATCAACGTCGACGGTGGCGCGATTGCGGTCGGCCATCCCTACGGCATGTCGGGCGCGCGCCTCACCGGCCACGCTCTGATCGAAGGCCGCCGCCGCAAGGCGAAGTACGCGGTCGTCACCATGTGCGTCGGCGGCGGCATGGGCGCGGCGGGGCTTTTTGAGGTGTTGCAGTAGCCGTCGTCCTGGCGAAAGCCAGGACCCATACTCCGCAGCCGGAGTGTGGTGCTCAGACAGCCTTCGCATAACGAAGGCCGGTAGTAATGGGTCCTGGCTTTCGCCAGGACGACGAGGAAACAGGAGGATCCGATGGATCTCGCATTCACGAAAGAAGAGCAGG
>NZ_JBVVPQ010000108.1:0-17740 GCF_055811695.1 Bradyrhizobium sp. MI1.3
TCGGCGTAACCCACCTCTTTGGCTTCCGCGACGACAGAAGTGGTGGGTTACGCCTTCGGCTAACCCACCCTACGGCAGCGGCGCGCCTAGCTCCCACTAAACGAATTATATCCCTGGTCTTCCCAATAGCCGCCCTTGTAGTCGTTGGTGACTTCCATCGACACCACGTATTTCGGGTTCTTGAAGCCAAGCTTGGTCGGCACGCGGATCTTCATTGGAAACCCATACGCGCGCGGCAGGATTTCGCCTGCGTATTTGAACGTCATCTGGGTCTGCGGATGCAGCGCGGTGCGCATGTCGAGCGGGGAATTGTAGCCGTCCTTGTCGGCGCACTGGAACCAGACGTATTTGGCGCGCGTGTCGGCGCCGATCAGCTTGAGGAAGTCGCGCATCGGCGTGCCGGTCCAGCTGCCGATCGCGCTCCAGCCCTCGACGCAGATGTGACGGGTGATCTGCGTGACCTGCGGCAGCTTGTACAATTCCGGAAGCGTCCAGGATTTCTTGTTGTCCACGAGGCCGCGGACCTCGAGCTTCCAGTCGTCGCCATTGACCTCGGGCGCGTCGTCGAGATCGTAATAGGCGTTGAACGGGAAAGGTTTTGTGATCGCGCTCTCCGCAAACGTCGGCGCCAGCGCGTCGGGATTGAAGATGAAGGCCTGCACGGCATCGTTGAATTTCGAAACCGACTTCAGCATCTCCTCAGCGGAGGACGAGTCGATCACGTCGCAGCCGGTGAGCAGCGTCAACGCGCCGAGGCTGGCGCCGCCCGCGATGAAGCGGCGGCGGCTGACCTCTGGCATCGTCTTGATGGAGTCCTTGATCAGCAGCCGCTTGTCGACGCCGGGGATCAGGAATGAGCGCTTGGCCATGACTCTCTCTCCGCTCTAGCGACCGATGATCATCGCACGCAGGCTCTTCGG
Source organism: Bradyrhizobium sp. MI1.3 (assembly GCF_055811695.1). NCBI lineage: Bacteria > Pseudomonadati > Pseudomonadota > Alphaproteobacteria > Hyphomicrobiales > Nitrobacteraceae > Bradyrhizobium > Bradyrhizobium sp. MI1.3. The sequence continues at coordinate 921 of NZ_JBVVPQ010000108.1, forward strand.
CACCAGCAGCGCGAGTAAAACGTGAATGACGAGGAACGCGCAGATCGCGGCCATGCAGAAGAAATGGATGTAGCGCGCGGTCGGATAGTCGCCGAACAGGGACACCAGCCAGTGCAGCTGCACCGGCTTCCACATTCCCAGCCCCGACAGCACGATGATCACGCCGACCAGGATGATACCGGCATAGAGCGTCCGCTGCACGTAATTGTAGACGGTGAGGTCGGCATGGCCGAGCTTGAAGGTCAGGGCAGCCCTGACATCGTGGAGCACGCCGGACGGCGTGATCGGCAGCAGTTTCTTGCGGAAACGGCCGGTGGCGAAGCCCGTGACGAGATAGGCAAGGCCGTTGATCATCAAGAGCCACATCGCCGCAAAGTGCCAGAGCAATCCGCCGCCGAGCCAGCCGCCGAGCGTGTAGTCGCGCGGAAAGCTGAAACCGAACAGCGGCGAGGCGTTGTAGATCTGCCAACCCGACAGGATCATCAGGATCATGGCGAGGGCGTTGATCCAGTGCATGACCCGGACCCAGGCCGGCTGGATCACTTTGGCCGGGGTGGCGCTGACCTGCTCGTCGGTGACAGTGAGGCTCGACATGATGGTTCCGTCCTGAACATCGTCTGACAGCAATTATACGCCGATGCGTCCGCTTTCGTTACGCCCTGCCCGGCATCGAATCGATACCAGCGGGCTATCATGGTCACAATAAAGCGAGCCGGGGACCCCCGGCTCGCCATTTCGTCGCATCCGGTTCGGAGATGAAGCCAGACCGCGCGGTGTCAGGTCGCCGGCATCAGCACGGTATCGACCACATGGATCACGCCGTTGGACTGGTTGACGTTGGAGATCGTCACCATCGAGGTGCCGCCTTTGGCGTCGACGATCCAGACCTTGCCGTCCATCTTCTTCACCGTCAGCTCCTCGCCTTCGGCGGTCTTCATCTTCTTGCCGTCGGTGAGGTCGGACGCCTCGAGCTTGCCGGGCACAACATGGTAGGTGAGGATCTTGGTCAGCGTCGCCTTGTTCTCGGGCTTGACCAGAGTGTCGACGGTACCGGCCGGCAGCTTGCCGAAGGCGGCGTTGGTCGGCGCGAACACCGTGAACGGGCCCTTGCCTTCCAGCGTCGGCACCAGGCCGGCCGCCTTCACCGCCGCCACCAGCGTGGTGTGGTCCTTCGAGTTGACGGCGTTCTGGACGATGTTCTTGGACGGAAACATCGCGGCGCCGCCGACCATGACGGTCTTTTCCTCGGCGCGGGCGGGCGCGACGACGGTCGCGGTGATGGCCAGCGCGCTGAGAGCTGCGGCGGTGAGATAGGCAATGCGCTTCGACATGGAGAGTCTCCCGATTGGATGAGGACCGGCGATTGCCGGCGTTCGAGTGGGCAACAACGGCGGCTGCGACCTGTGAGCGTGAAGCAGCAGCGACGTCGTTGGCTCGAATTACGGGAGGGTTTGCGAAACGGTTTCGAACAAAACTTCTTTGTGATGCGTGAAACTAAGTGCGGGTGTGTTCGTGGGGGGCGTCATTGCGAGGAGCGAAGCGACGAAGCAATCCAGGCTGCCACCGCGGATGCACCGCTGGATTGCTTCGCTTCGCTCGCAATGACGAGCCTCGACGATCTACCTGCCGCTCAATCCCTGTTGTGCGGCGTCTGAATGAATCCGCGATTATGCGTCGGGCTGATCAGCAGTTCATTGATGCACACTCGCGCCGGCATGCTCGCGATGAAGGCGATGGTGCGGCCGAGATCTTCCGATTGCAGCATCCTGGCCTGCTCCTCCTCGCTCGGCACCACCGGGCGCAGCTTCAGGATCGGCGTCGCCACCTCGCCCGGCATCAGGCAACAGGCGCGCAAGCCGTTGACGCATTCGTCCATGTTGAAGGAATGGGTCAGCGCCAGCACCGCATGCTTGGTCGTGGTGTAGGCCGGGCCCGGCATTTTCGAGACGTGGCGGCCGGCCCAGGACGAGACGTTGATGATGGAGCCGTCCTGTTGCTTGCGCATCGTCGGTAGCACCGCGCGCATGCAATAGAGCACGCCGTTGAGATTGACCTGGACCAGCTTATCCCAGCCCTCCAGTTCCATGTCCTTCCAGCTGCGCTTGGGGACATTGATGCCGGCATTGTTGACCAGCAGGTCGATGCGGCCGTGCTTCGCGACGATTTGATCGGCAGCCTTCTGGGCGGCGGCGGCGACCGACACGTCCAGCGCGATGGCCTCGGCGGCGCCGCCCGCCCCGGTGATCTTCGCGACTACGGTATCCAGGGCGTCCTTGCGCCGGCCCGAGACCACCACCGTCCAGCCGTCAGCCGCCAGCGCCTCGGCGCCGGCCTCCCCGATCCCACTGCCCCCGCCTGTCACCCAGGCCACGCGTTTCCCGTTTTTGGTCATGCAAACTGTCTCCGTTGCTTCATCGGGGCGGTTTTTGCTAATCCAGCCCTCGGTTTTGACCGGCCTTGTCTGACGAGCCTTGTGGTCAAGCCTTGCGGTCGAGGAAATCTTGCATGAACCAAGCAGCCAACGCCAATCTGTTTTCCCGCCTGTTCGATGGCCTCGACGATCCGAAGCGCCTCGCGATCGAGACGCACGACGGAGGACGCATCAGCTATGGCGATCTGATCGCCCGGGCCGGGCAAATGGCCAATGTGCTGGTCGCGCGCGGCGTGAAGCCCGGCGACCGCGTTGCGGTTCAGGTCGAGAAATCCGTGGCCAACATCGTGCTGTATCTGGCCACGGTGCGGGCCGGCGCGGTCTACCTGCCGCTCAACACCGCCTATACGCTGAATGAGCTCGATTACTTCATCGGCGATGCCGAGCCCTCGCTGGTGGTCTGCGATCCCGCCAAGGCGGAGGGCCTCGCCCCCATCGCCGCCAAGGTGAAGGCGAAAGTCGAGACACTCGGGGCTGACGGCAAGGGCTCGCTGACGGACGCCGCCGACAAGGCGAGCAGCGAATTCGCCACGGTCCCGCGCTCAAACGACGATCTCGCCGCGATCCTCTACACGTCCGGCACCACCGGCCGCTCCAAGGGCGCGATGTTGACCCACGACAATCTGGCGTCGAACTCGCTCTCGCTGGTCAGCTTCTGGCGCTTCACCGACAAGGACGTGCTGATCCACGCGCTGCCGATCTACCACACCCACGGCCTGTTCGTGGCGACCAACGTGACGCTGTTCGCGCGCGCGTCGATGATCTTCCTGCCGAAGCTCGACCCTGATCTGATCATCAAGCTGATGGCGCGCGCCACGGTGCTGATGGGCGTGCCGACGTTCTATACCCGGCTGCTCCAGAACGCCGTGCTATCGCGCGAAACCACACAACACATGCGGCTGTTCATCTCGGGCTCGGCGCCGCTGCTCGCCGAAACCCATCGCGAATGGTCGGCGCGCACGGGCCATGCGGTGCTCGAGCGCTACGGCATGACCGAGACCAACATGAACACCTCGAACCCCTATGACGGCGAGCGCGTGCCCGGCGCAGTCGGCTTTCCGCTCCCCGGCGTCTCCGTACGCGTCACAGATCCTGAGACGGGCAAGGAGCTGCCGCGCGACGAGATCGGCATGATCGAGGTCAAGGGCCCGAACGTGTTCAAGGGCTATTGGCGCATGCCGGAGAAGACCAAGGCGGAATTCCGCGACGACGGCTTCTTCATCACCGGCGACCTCGGCAAGATCGACGCCAAGGGTTACGTCCACATTCTCGGCCGCGGCAAGGATCTCGTCATCTCCGGCGGGTTCAATGTCTATCCGAAGGAAATCGAGAGCGAGATCGACGCCATGCCCGGCGTGATCGAATCTGCCGTGATCGGCGTGCCCCACGCCGATTTCGGCGAGGGCGTCACGGCGGTGCTGGTCTGCAACAAGGGCGCCGATGTGACAGAGGCTGCGGTGCTGAAGGCGCTCGACGGCCGGCTGGCGAAGTTCAAGATGCCCAAACGGGTCTTCGTGGTCGACGAGCTGCCGCGCAACACCATGGGCAAGGTGCAGAAAAACGTGCTGCGGGATATTTACAAGGATCTTTACGCGAAGAAATAGGGGCTGTTGTTCGCTGCACTCTCGTCGTCATTGCGAGGAGCCCTTGCGACGAAGCAATCCAGACTACCGCTGCGGAAAGATTCTGGATTGCTTCGCTACGCTCGCAATGACGGATTTTGCGGCGGCTACTGCCCGCCTATCAAGCTCATCACAAACCGGCTGCCGACAATAAACAGATAGCACCCGAACGCGACCTCCAGCGTCCGCTTCGACATCGCATGCGCCGCCTTCACACCGAGCGGTGCTGTTACAAGGCTCATCGGCATCACCAGCACGGCGCCGATCAGGGAGACGTAGCCAAGCGCGAACGGGATTTGCAGGGCTGCAACGGCCGGGTAGCTGGCCGCCGCAGGCCAGCCAGCATAGATGTAGCCGAGCGCGCCGGGGATCGAGATCAGCACTGCGAGCGCCGACGAGGTCGCCACCGCCTGATGGATCGGGCGGCCGTAGAACGTCATCAGCAGGTTCGAGAACAATCCGCCGCCGATGCCCATCAAGGTCGACAAAATGCCGACGCAGAAGCCGTAGATTCGCATCAAGATGCCTTTCGGCAGATCATCGCCGAGTTTCCAGCTCTCGCGCGCGAAGATCAGCCGTACCGCGGCCGACCAGGCGACGGCGACGAACACGATCTTGAACAGCCGCTCCGGCGCGTAGCGCGCGACCACGCTGCCGGCGATGACGCCGATCAGGATCGGCAGCCACCAGACCCGAAGGATCGCAAGATCGACGGCGCCGCGCTTGTAATGCGCCTGGAACGAACGAATCGAGGTCGGAATGATGACGGCGAGCGAAGTGCCGATGCAGAGCGGCATGCGCACCTCCAGCGGCACACCGGCGATGCGGAAGCACTCGTAGAACACCGGCACCAGAATCGCGCCGCCGCCGATGCCGAACACGCCGGCCAAAAATCCGGAGAGCGCGCCGGTTGCGATCAGCAGCAGCGTGAGCTCGAGGATCTCCTTGATATCAAGTCCTGCAATCACCCCTGACCTGCCCCGGCGATGGCTCGCAACTTCTCCGATGCATCGCTCGGACAGCTGCCCGCAATGCTCTAGGCGATCTGATTTGTCGGGTCGACCGCCGCATCGGCGGTCTGGGGTGGGATGCAGGTTGCGCATATCCGCCCGTCTCGCGAAAAATCGGTGCGCTTTGCGGAAATTGAAAATTGCTCGCCGATCATCCCTGCCGGTCCGAACGTCATGAATGACTGGTTCGAACCCTGGTTGGCCTGCGGCGGCTTAGAGCCGTTCCAATAGTAATTTCAATGCGCCGCAGCTCTCCGACAAGGAATGAATTTTTGTTCTGTCTTTAGCCGGTGCGCCATGGCCCTGGTATACCAAGCGCCCGATTGGCCTTGTTACATCAAGGGCCTAGAGCTGAACCCAGGTTCGATTTATGGCGATTTGGTGATTGCGCAGGTGAAATCGACTCCGTAAATAGAGCCGACCTTTCGCGATCCCCGCGCGCCCCATGCTGGGCCGCAATAAAGCAATCGAAGCCCATGACCGCACGGATCGAACGACCGCTTTCGCCACACATGCAAGTCTACCGCTGGACGCTGACGATGGCACTTTCCATCGTCCATCGCGCCACCGGGATTGCCCTCTACGCCGGAACGCTGCTGCTGGCCTGGTGGCTGATTGCGACGGCCTCCGGCCCGGCCGCCTATAGCCACGTCCAGGCCTTCACCGGCAGCATCATCGGCCGGCTGATCGTGTTCGGATTCACCTGGGCGCTGATGCACCACATGCTCAGCGGCATCCGGCATTTCGTCTGGGACCTGGGCTACGGCTTCAAGGCCAATGAGCGCGAAGCGTTGACCTGGGGCGCGTTGATCGGCGGCATCGTGCTCACGGTCCTGGTCTGGATCATCGCCTACGCGATCGGAGGCGGCCGATGAGTTTCGACGAATCCCACGGCGCTCCGAAGGGCTCCTCCATGCGCACCCCGCTCGGCCGCGTGCGCAATCTCGGCGCGGCGCATTCGGGCACGTCCGATTTCTGGCGCCAGCGCATCACCGGCGTCGCCATGACGCTGCTGATGATCCCGGTGATCGTGATCGTGATGATGCTGCTCGGCCGCAACCAGGCCGGCGCCGCACAGATCCTCGGCTCGCTGCCGATCGCGGTGATCCTGCTGCTCTTCATCTTCGCCAGCGCCTGGCACATGAAGATCGGCATGCAGGTCGTGATCGAGGACTACATCCATAACGAGAAGCTGAAGCTCATCTCGATCATGCTCAACAACTTCTTCTCGTTCGCCGTGGCGCTCGCCTCGACCTACGCGATCCTGAAACTTTCCTCCGGAGTCTAACCCATGGCCACAGAGACCAATGGCAAGGGCAACGGCGCTCCCGCCACCAACGGCAAAGCCTATCCGATCGAAGACCACACCTATGATGTGGTCGTGGTCGGCGCCGGCGGCGCGGGCTTGCGCGCCGTGGTCGGCTGCAGCGAAGCCGGCCTCCGCACCGCCTGCATCACCAAAGTGTTTCCGACCCGCTCGCACACCGTCGCGGCGCAGGGCGGCATCTCGGCGTCCCTCGGCAACATGCACAAGGACGACTGGCGCTGGCACATGTACGACACCGTGAAGGGGTCGGACTGGCTGGGCGACCAGGACGCGATCGAATACATGGTGCGCAACGCGCCCGAGGCGGTCTACGAGCTCGAGCATTGGGGCGTGCCGTTCTCGCGCACCGAAGACGGCAAGATCTACCAGCGCCCGTTCGGCGGCATGACGCTGGACTACGGCAAGGGCCAGGCGCAGCGCACCTGCGCCGCCGCCGACCGCACCGGCCACGCCATGCTGCACACGATGTACGGCCAGTCGCTGCGCCACGCGGCCGAGTTTTTCATCGAGTTCTTTGCCATCGACCTGATCATGGACGACCAGGGCACCTGCCGCGGCGTCATCGCGCTCAAGCTCGACGACGGCACGCTGCACCGCTTCCGCGCCCAGTCCGTGATTCTGGCGACCGGCGGCTATGGCCGCGCCTATGCATCCTGCACCTCGGCGCACACCTGCACCGGCGATGGCGGCGGCATGGTGCTGCGCGCCGGCCTGCCGATGCAGGACATGGAGTTCGTGCAGTTCCACCCGACCGGCATCTACGGCTCGGGCTGTCTCGTCACCGAAGGCGCGCGTGGCGAAGGCGGCTATCTCGTCAACTCCGAGGGCGAGCGCTTCATGGAGCGCTATGCGCCCTCCGCCAAGGATCTGGCCTCGCGTGACGTCGTCTCGCGCGCAATGACCATCGAGATCCGGGAGGGGCGCGGCGTCGGCAAGAAGAAGGACCACATCTTCCTTCATCTCGATCATCTCGATCCCGCGGTGCTGGCCGAACGCCTGCCGGGCATCTCGGAATCCGCAAAGATCTTCGCCAATGTCGACGTGACGCGCGAACCGATCCCGATCGTGCCGACCGTGCACTACAACATGGGCGGTATCCCGACGAACTATCACGGCGAAGTGCTGACCAAGAAGGACGGCGACGACAACGCCATCATCCCCGGCCTGATGGCGATCGGCGAAGCCGCCTGCGTCTCCGTGCACGGCGCCAACCGCCTCGGCTCCAACTCGCTGATCGACCTTGTCGTGTTCGGCCGCGCCGCGGCGCTGCGCCTCGCCGAGAAGCTCACGCCGAACGCCAGCCAGCCGGAGCTGCCGGCGAATTCGTCCGACCTGGCGCTCGGCCGGCTCGATCATTATCGCTATGCCTCCGGCGGCACGCCGACCGCGAAGCTGCGCGAAGGCATGCAGCACGTGATGCAGAACAATTGCGCGGTGTTCCGCACCGGCGACATCCTGAGCGAAGGCCAGAACCTGATCGAGAAGGTCCATAGCGGCATCACCGACATCGCCGTGTCCGACCGCTCGCTGGTGTGGAATTCCGACCTGATCGAGACGCTCGAATTCGACAATCTGATCGCGCAGGCGGTGGTGACGATGAACTCGGCCGCCAACCGCACCGAGAGCCGCGGCGCGCATGCCCGCGAGGACTTCTCCGAGCGCGACGACAAGAACTGGATGAAGCACACGCTGGCCTGGCTGGAAGATTCCGGCAAGGTCAAGATCGAGTACCGCCCGGTTCACGACTACACCATGACCAACGACGTCCAGTACATCCCGCCCAAGGCTCGCGTTTACTAAACGGCGCGCATGTACTGAGCGAACAGCGAAAGCTTTATCGAAATGGTTGAATTCGCACTTCCGAAGAACTCCAAGATCAGCGGCGGCAAGACGTGGCCGAAGCCCGCGGGCGCGACCGAGGTCCGTGAATTCCGCGTCTATCGCTGGAATCCGGACGACGGCAAGAATCCGAGCGTCGACACCTATTACGTCGACACCCATGATTGCGGGCCGATGGTGCTGGACGGTCTGATCTGGATCAAGAACAACATCGACCCGTCGCTGACCTTCCGCCGCTCGTGCCGCGAAGGCGTCTGCGGCTCCTGCGCGATGAACATCGACGGCCAGAACACGCTGGCCTGCACCCGCTCGATGCACGACGTGAAGGACGGCGCGGTGAAGATCAATCCGCTTCCGCACCAGCCTGTCGTGAAGGACCTCATCCCCGACCTCACGAATTTCTATGCGCAGTACGCTTCGGTCGAGCCGTGGCTGAAGACGACCTCGCCGACGCCGCAGAAGGAATGGAAGCAGAGCCACGAGGACCGCGAGAAGCTCGACGGCCTCTACGAGTGCATCCTCTGCGCCTGCTGCTCGACCTCGTGCCCGAGCTATTGGTGGAACAGCGAGCGCTATCTCGGTCCCGCCGCGCTGCTCCAGGCCAACCGCTGGGTGTCGGATTCGCGGGATGAAGCGACCGGCGAGCGGCTCGACAATCTCGAGGACCCGTTCCGCCTCTATCGCTGCCACACCATCATGAACTGCGCCAAGGCCTGCCCGAAGGGCCTCAACCCGGCGGAGGCCATCGCGGAGCTCAAGCTCAAGATGGTCGAGCGCCAGATCTAGGCGTCATTCATGCTGCGATCCCCGGCCGGAACGGCCGGGGCATTCTACGGCGGGCGCGTCTTCCAGTAGATTTCGCCTCCGCCCCTGCGCGGGCAAGCCGACGAGTTGCAACCTCTGGTTCCAGCTACAAGCCGCTTCCTTCCCGGCGCGAAATTCAAGTAAGCTCTCCGGCGTGGGACCGGAGCGACCGTGCAGGGCGCACAACGCAATTCGCTGAGATTGCTGCAGTGGATGATGGCTGCGTCCCTGGCGCTGCCGATTGCACTGTTCGCGATCGCCGCCTCGATCTCCTACACCTCGACAAAAGATATTGCCGACCGCGAAATCGAGCGCACCCTCGATGTCGCGCACGAGCATGCGCTCAAGGTGTTCGAGACCATCGACCGCAGCCTCGCCGAGATCAACGAGGTGGTGCGCGACATGCCCGACGAAATCATCCGCTCGCGCGAACCGGCCCTGCACCGCCGCCTGAAGCAACTGACCGATTCGCTGCCGCAGCTCAAATCGGCATGGATCTTCGATGCGGACGGAAAGTCGCTGGTCAACAGCCTGGCATCGCCGCCGCCGGCGCAGAGCTTTGCGGACCGTGATTACTTTGCCGCCCATGTCGACCAGAGCATCGGCAGCTACATCGGCGTTCCCCTGACGCCGCGCCAGCCCTATCAGGGCGCGCGCTTCTTCGGGGTCAGCCGCCGCCGCAGCTCCGACGACGGCAGCTTCATCGGCGTGATCCAGGCCTCCGTCCTGCCGGAATATTTCGAGAGCTTTTATGCCAGGATCGGCTCCGATCCCGGCAGCTTCCTCGCCATGGCACGCACCGACGGTGTGGTGCTGGCGCATCTTCCGCGGCTGGACCGCGACCTCAGGCTCGATCCTAACGGGCCGGTTGGCCGCAGCATCGCAGCTCACCCCGAGCATGGCCTCATCACCATCGCCTGGCCATCGGACGAGGTCGAGCGGCGCATCGGCTACCGACGCATCGCCGAATACCCGATCTATGTCAGCGCGGGGCTGGAGACCTCGGCAATCCGCGCGCGCTGGTTCGCCACCATGGGCCAGCATCTGGTGTTCGGTATTCCCGCCACCGCGCTGCTGTTTCTGCTGCTGGCGTTCGCGTTCCGGCGCACCCAGCATCTTCAGGCCGAGGCCGCCGCGCGGCGCGAAGCCGAGGAGGCGCTCAAGCACAGCCAGCGCCTGGAGGCGCTCGGCCAGCTCACCGGCGGCGTCGCGCACGACTTCAACAACCTCCTGACCGTGATTCGCGCCTCTGTCGACCTGCTGAACCGGCCGCAGCTGAGCGAGGAGCGGCGCCAGCGCTACATCACCGCCATCGCGGACGCGGTCGGGCGCGCGGCCAAGCTGACCTCGCAGCTGCTCGCCTTTGCGCGGCGCCAGACCTTGAAGCCGGAAGTGTTCGACGTCGGCGCGCGGCTGCAGTCGCTGCACGACATGCTCGCGACGCTGCTCGGACCCGCGATCGAAATTGCGATGCGGCTGCCGGCCGAGCCCTGTCTCGTCAATGCCGATGCGAGCCAGTTCGAGACGGCGTTGATCAACATGGCGACCAATGCGCGCGATGCCATGCACGGCAAGGGCAGGATCGTTTTCGAGGTCGAGGCCGCGGCGACGATTGCGGACACGCGGGCTCCCGTCTCAGCCAACCCTGAGCTTTCAGGCAACCCTGAGCTTTCCGGCAAACATGAGCTTGCTGACAAACATGGCTTCGTCGGCATTGCCGTCAGCGACACCGGCATCGGCATTCCGGCTGCGAGGCTCGAGCGCATCTTCGAGCCGTTCTTCACCACCAAGCAGGTCGGCCACGGCACCGGTCTCGGCCTGTCGCAGGTGTTCGGCTTCGCCCGGCAGTCCGGCGGCGAGGTGACAGTCACCAGCGAAGTGGGCCACGGCAGCACCTTCTCGCTCTATCTGCCGCGCGTGGCGCCGCACCTGCTGCCGCAGCGGCAGGCACCGAACACGGCCCCGGCTGTGGCCGGTAGCGGCATGTCGGTGCTGCTGGTCGAGGACAATATCGAGCTCGCCAATTTCGCGGCCGACGGCCTCACCGAGCTCGGCTACAGCATCACGCTGATCGACAATGCAACTGATGCGCTCGCCGAGCTGGTCATGGAGCCCGATCGCTTCGATGTCGTTTTCTCCGACATCGTGATGCCCGGCATGACCGGGCTCGATCTCGCGCAGGCAGTCCGCGAGCGCGGCATCGGCGTGCCGGTCGTGCTGACCACCGGCTACAGCGAGGCGCTGTCCCAGGACGGCAAGGTCGATTTCGAGCTCGTGCAGAAGCCCTATGCGATCGATCAGCTATCGCGCGTGCTGCACCGGCTCGCGCGACGCCGGGTGCGCGACGGCGCCGCCGAATGATCCGACACTCGGAACCGAGTGGAACCTTTTGATTTAGCTTGCGTTATCCGGCCATGCAAAAGCCGGCCAGAAAGCGCGAATCGGGCAAGAAGCCGCCCATCGTCGAAATCGTCGGCGAGACCGGCGAGGAAGAGGCTCCGCCGCCGCCCGAGCTGGTCGAGCCCGACCCGGAGCAATCGCCCGAAGAGGCCGAGCAGGCCCGCAAGGACTACCTCCTCACCCGCTTCTGGATCAGCGCGCGCGGCTTCTGGGGCCGCAACGGCGACCGGCTGGCGTGGCCGTTTTCGATCGGCCTCGGCGTGCTGATCGTCCTGACGGTCGGCTTCCAATACGGCATCAACGTCTGGAATCGGGCGATCTTCGACGCGATCGAAAAACGCGAGGCGTCCACCGTCTTCCATCTCACCGCGGTGTTCTTCCCGCTCGCGATCGGCAGCATCGTGCTCGGCGTGGCGCAAGTGTTCGCACGCATGGGCATCCAGCGGCGCTGGCGGGCGTGGCTGACGGCCAGCGTGCTGACGCGCTGGCTCGGCAACGGCCGCTATTACCAGCTCAATCTCGTCAGCGGCGACCACAAGAATCCGGAATACCGGATCGCGGAGGATCTGCGCGTCGCGACCGATTCGCCGGTGGATTTCCTCGCCGGCGTGACGTCCGCGCTGCTGTCGGCCGCGACCTTCATCGTCGTGCTCTGGACCATCGGCGGCGCGCTCACCGTCACGCTCGCGGGATGGTCGGTGACCATTCCCGGCTTCCTGGTGATCGCCGCGATGCTTTATGCGGGAATCGCATCGGGCTCGATCCTGGTGATCGGCCGCCAATTCGTGCAGGTCTCCGAGGACAAGAACCAGGCCGAGGCCGATTTCCGCTACACGCTGACGCGCGTGCGCGAGAATGGCGAGAGCATCGCGCTGCTCGGCGGCGAGGAGGAAGAGCGCGACGGCATCGACCGCAACTTCACGAATGTACTGCGGCAATGGGCGCGACTGGCGGGCCAGCACATGCGCACCACGCTGGTGTCGCAGGGATCGAGTCTTGTTGCTCCCGTGGTCCCTCTCCTGCTCTGCGCGCCAAAATTCCTCGACGGCAGCATGACGTTGGGGCAGGTGATGCAGGCGGCTTCCGCCTTCACCATCGTGCAGAGCGCGTTCGGCTGGCTGGTCGACAATTATCCGCGGCTCGCCGACTGGAATGCCTGCGCTCGCCGCATCGCCTCGCTGATGATGTCGCTCGACGGCCTCGAGCGCGCCGAGCAGGGCGACGGAATCGGTCGCATCAAGCGTGGGGAGACCAGCAACGACGCCATGCTGGAGCTGAACGACCTCTCCGTCACGCTTGATGACGGTACCGCCGTGGTCGGCGAGACCGAGGTGGTGATCGAGGCTGGCGAGCGGCTCCTGGTGGCCGGCGAATCCGGCACCGGCAAGAGCACGCTGGTACGCGCCATCGCCGGGCTCTGGCCATGGGGTGGCGGCAGCGTCAATTTCCATCCCGACCGGCGGCTGTTCATGCTGCCGCAGCGACCCTACGTGCCATCAGGCTCCTTGCGCCGCGCGGTCGCCTATCCCGGCGCGGAAGATGACTGGACCGTCGAGGAGATCGGCGAGGCCTTGCACAAGGTCGGTCTCGACCATCTCAAGGACAAGATCGAGGAAGAAGCACCGTGGGACCAGACGCTGTCTGGCGGCGAGAAGCAGCGTCTCGCTTTTGCGCGGCTGTTGCTGCACAGCCCTGATATCGTCGTGCTCGACGAGGCCACCTCGGCGCTCGACGAGAAGAGCCAGGACAAGATGATGAAGATGGTCACCGACGAGCTGCCGAAGGCCACCATCGTCAGCGTCGCGCATCGTGTCGAGCTGGAGGCCTTTCACAGCCGCAAGATCGTGCTGGAGCGCCGCAAGGGCGGTGCAAAACTCGTCAGCGATATCGACCTGATCCCGCGCAAGGGCAAGCGCAAGCTGCTCGGGCGATTCCTGGGCCAGCGCAAGGCGCCGAAAAAGGCGGCGTGAGGCTAGCAGCTGTAGCCCGGATGGAGCGCAGCGCAATCCGGGACAGTCCATCGAGAGGCGAAACCCGGATTGCGCTGCGCTCCATCCGGGCTACCGACCCCTCGTGAACGATTGGAGTCCCCGGCAAAACCGGCTATGCATGCGCCGCTTGCAACGAGGACTTTGACTTGGCGACCGACAATGCCCCTTCGTCCGCGCCGTTCGGCGCGTTTGCGCCGAATGCGGCGCAGGCCGCGATCATTCGCCTCGCGACACAGTCGCGGCTGAAGCGCGGAGCGTTCCGGCCGTGGCTTTCGCGATTGGTGAACCTGCTGCGCAGTGGTCCCGTCGACGTGCAATACCAGGGCGCATCGTTCCGCTTCTATCACCAGGGCAGCGCGACCGAGCGCGGCGCGCTGTTCAATCCCGATTACAATCTCGACGAGCTCGACTTCCTGCGCCAGCACACCCCGGACGGCGGCGTGTTCGTCGATGTCGGTGCCAATGTCGGCACCTTTGCGCTGGTGATGGCGCGACAGGTCGGGCCATCAGGCAAAGTGGTCGCCATCGAGCCGCATCCGATGACGTTTGGACGGCTCTCGTTCAACCAGGCCGCATCGAAAGCGACGCAGGTGCGCCTGGTGCAGGCGGCCGCCGGCGACAGCGACGGCGAGCTGATGATCGAGAGCGGCGGCGGCAATCTCGGCGCCACGCATGTCGTCACCGGCACGGCCAGCGCGGAGGCGATCAAAGTACCCTCGCTGCGGTTGACGCGCATTCTCGACGAGGCCGGCATCACCAAGGTGGACGCATTGAAGATTGACGTCGAGGGCTTCGAGGATCGCGTGCTGATCGGCTTCTTCCGCGACGCGCCGCAATCGCTATGGCCGCGCGCGGTGGTGATCGAGCATTTGTCACAAAAGGAATGGCGGGACGATTGTATCGCTGACATGGTCGCGCGCGGCTTTGTGGTTGCGCGCAAGACGCGGAGCAATACGTTCCTGTCGCGCTGACGACGAACGACGGAGGTTGCGATGATCGACCATATGGGCTTCCCGGTCTCCGACTATGAGCGCGCCAAGGCGTTCTACGCCAAGGCATTGGCGCCGCTCGGCTACAGCCTGATCATGGAGGTCACGCAGGAGCAGACCGGACACGATCCGGCCGCCGGCTTCGGCGCCGACGGCAAGCCGGATTTCTGGATCGGCGGCGAGGGCGCGCTGAACAAGCCGGTGCATGTCGCGATTCTGGCGAAAGACCGCGCCACGGTGGATGCGTTCTACAAGGCGGCGATCGCGGCGGGCGGGCGCGACAACGGGCCGCCCGGGATCCGGGCGCATTATCATCCAACCTATTACGGCGCCTTCGTGCTCGATCCCGACGGACACAACATCGAGGCGGTTTGCCACGCGCCGGAATAGATAAAGTTCCTTCTTGCGGCCGGAACCTCGTTCCGCGCCCGCCGTTGTCGTCCCTTGCAAGAAGGAGCACGACATGGCCAACGACAATGCTCGCGACGTCGATCGCGATTTGGATCGCGTGTGGGATCTGATGAAGTCGATCGGATTCGCGATGCTGGTGACGCGCGATGGCGACAAGCTCCGCGCGCGGCCGATGAGCGCCTATCTCGATCGCAACGCGGACACGATCTATTTCCTCACCGACGCGCGGCGTCACAAGGACGATGAGATCGCGCGCAATCCGTCCATCAACCTGTCGTTCGCGGATGCGGGCAGCCAAAAATACGTGTCGCTGACGGGCACTGCCGTGGTCTCCAATGACCGTGCGAAGATCAAGGAGCTGTTCGCGACGCCGGCCAAGGCGTGGTGGGACTCTGCGGAAAATCCCAACATTCGCGTGCTCAAGGTCACGCCTGACGATGCCGAGTTCTGGGATTCGCCCGGCACGGTGATCTCCTATGTGAAGATGGCGGCCGCGGCGGTGACGAACACGCGGCCCGATCTCGGCGACAACCGCAAGGTCTCGATGTAATGCCGATCGAGCCGCCCGAGATTCCGCCGTCGACGCCGGGCACGCCCACCGAGCCGCCGCCGGGGATTCCGCCGGGCAATCCGCAGCCTGAAATCGCGCCGCCGGTGCGCGAGCCCGGCGCGCCGACGCCACCCGACGAACTGCCGGGCCGCATGCCTGAAGAGATTCCATCGCGCGGGCCGAACGGGCCGCTCACGCCGAATCCTGCGACGGATGCAAGTCCGCCGCGGGATCGCGCATGAGGCGAGGTATCACATCGGAGGCAATTGCAACCTGCGTCTGAATGCGCAATGAACGTCACTATAGTGAGGTGATTTGCGTGCAGAAATAAATCGCGCCGCGTCGGCTTCGTCCGCCACAATCCGGCCTAACGCGTAGCTGTTCATCCCAACACTTCGTCAAAGAACCTTCCGGGGAAGTTCACCATCATGACTAATCTTCGTTTCGTGCTGCTTGCCACCACGGCTCTGACCGCGATGCAGTTCGCAAGCTCCGCATCACATGCGCAAGGCGCGCCGCCGCTCGTGATCGCGCAGGCGCAGCCACAAGAGACCGGCCCTGACGGAAAACCGAAGGAGCCGCCGAAGGGAGCGCCCGCGCGCCCGGCTACACCGCCGCCTGCGGCGCCCGCGCGTCCGACCGCACCGCCGCCCGCAGCTGCACCGCCCCATCCGCCCGCGCCGCCTCCGCCGGCGGCCGGGGCGGGGCAGCTGTCTGCGGCTGGGTCGGCGGAGCTCCGGCAGCGGGCGCGCCAGCAGCGGGTGCACCACCCTGGCGTCCCGGGGGCGATGTCACGGCGCCACCGGGGGCCGGCGTCGTTGTCGGGGCAGGGGTTGCGCCGGGCGCGGGCGTTGCGCCCGGTGCCGGCGTTGCGCTCGGCGCGGGACCCGGACGGCCGGACGGCGTCGGGGTGGCCCCTGGCGCCGGTGTCGTCGTTGGAGCGGGCGTGGCGCCTGGAGCCGGTGTTGGTGATCCCGCCGCCGAGGGCGCACGTCCGCCGGGGGTCGGCGCACCGGGACGGCCAGTCGGCGGCGTACTGCCCGGAGCCGGCGTCGCGGTCGGCGCAGGAGTCGCGGTCGGTGAAGGTGTACTTGTCGGTGCAGGTGTGGCGGCCGGAGCGGGCGCGCCCGGTCGCACCGTCGGCCCGGGCGCAGGCGACGGTGTCCCCGTGGGCGCCGGCGCGGGATGGCCTTGAGGAGTTGCTGCCGGTGGCGGCGGTGGTGTCGGGTGAGCCGCAGGCGGCGGAGGCGTGGGTGCGTGCTGCTGCGGAGCCGCGGCGGGCGGCGGCGCTGGAGGCGTGGGAGACGGGCGTGCCGCGGGCGGTGCAGGAGGCGGCGCATGCTGTTGCGGAGCCGCAGCCGGGGGCGGCGCAGGCGGCCGCCGGCGACAGCGACGGCGAGCTGATGATCGAGAGCGGCGGCGGCAATCTCGGCGCCACGCATGTCG
>NZ_JBVVPQ010000109.1:0-17597 GCF_055811695.1 Bradyrhizobium sp. MI1.3
CCCCCCCCCCCCCCCCGGCCCCGGTTCTTTTTGGGGGGGCCGGGGGGGGGGGGGGGCCCCCCCCCGGGGGGGGGGGGGGGGGGGCCCCCCCCCCCGGCCCCGCCACGGGTGAGGAGTATGTGTCCGCGACTACTCCTCTTCGAGCTCGCGGAGAGCCACCCCTCATCCGGCGCTTCGCGCCACCTTCTCCCACAAGGGGAGAAGGGAAGAGCGTTCCACCCTGCGGATTTAAGCCGCCTTCGCCGCGCTCCCACCTGGCAATCCCGCCCGGGCGAGGCCGCCGTAGAGCTGCTCATTCGGCATTTCCTCGCGCAGGATCCTGCGCACCGCGATCAATTTCTCCAAATCGATGCCGGTCGCAAAGCCCTTGCTCTCGCACAGGAACACGAGATCCTCGAACACGACATTGCCGGTCGCGCCGGGAGCGAAGGGGCAGCCGCCGAGGCCGCCGAGCGAGCCGTCGAGGATACGCGCGCCTTCGTCGAGCGCCGGGGCCGCGTTCGCGATGCCCATGCCGCGGGTGTCGTGGAGATGGATGCAGATCGGCTTTGACCCCGCGAGCTTCACCGCGGCGCGCGTCAGCTCCGCCACCTGCTTCGGCCCGGCATAGCCGACGGTGTCGGCGATGCCGACGAAATCGACACCGGCCTCCAGGCATTTGTCGACCAGCCGCAGCACTTCTGCAGGGTCGACCGCCCCGGTGATCGAGCAGCCCAGCGCCATCGAGATCGCCGCGTTGACCAGCGGCTTGTGGCTGGTGCCATCGCGCATCTCGCACAGGCGTTTCAGATTGGCGATCGCGGACTCGCGCGAGCGGTGCGCATTGGCCTGGCTGTGCTCTTCCGTTGCCGAGACCACGGAGGCGATTTCGCCGACGCCGGATTCCAGCGCCTCGTTCACGCCGCGTTCGTTGAGCGCAAGCGCGATGCCATGCGCGCCGGACAATGAAGCGACGGTCGCGACGACATCACGAACATCGATAAATTGCGGAAACGTCTTCGCCGGCAGGAACGAGCCGACCTCGAAATGCCGCACACCGGCGGCATATTCCTCGCGCACCCAGCGTTGCTTGGCTTCGGTCGACGGAATTTTCTTCACGAGCTGGAGCCCGTCGCGCAGGCCGACTTCGCGCAGGCTGACGCGTTCTGCGGGGTAAATCTCCTGAATCCGGCTCATGCGCGCCTCCCTGTTGTTTTTGACGTGGCGTCTTCATTTTCGGTGTTGATCTCGGCGCGAACGGTCGCAGTGTCGCCCCCGAGCGGCGCGACCCTCAGGCCTTCGCCTATATGGCTGCCGTTCCACTCGATCGGCAGCGCCGGCACCCGGAACGGCTTGCCGTCGGCGGTGACATTGTTGACGAGGCCGCCCGGCCGCAGCACATGCGGATCGGTGAAGAGATCCTCGGGCCGGTTGATCGGAGAAAAGCAGATGTTGAGCGCATCGAGCCTCTGCGACAGTCTTGCCACGTCCCACTGCCTGATGATCCCGGCCGCGCGCGGAATGATCCGCCCACGCGCCAGAATGCGATCGGTCGTGGTGCGCAAGGCGGGATCATCGAGGAATTCAGTCAGGCCGAACTCGCGGCAAAAGCTCTGCCAATGGCCTTCGGTGACGACGCCGATGAAGATGCGCTCGCCGCCGGCGGTCTCGAAGATGTCGTAGATCGGCCACGCATGCTCGCGCTCCGGCATCGAGCGCGGCTTGTTGCCGGTCATCTCGTATTCGACCATGTGCTGGGCGACCAGGAACAGGCAGTTCTCGAACAGGCCGATGCGGATGTCGGCACCGTCACGTTGTCCCCCGCGCTTCTGATAGAGCGCCGCGAGGATCGCAATCACGCCGAACATGCCGCCCATGATGTCGTTGGCGGACGAGCCGACACGCTGGGGCTTTTCGCTGGTGCCGGTCATGGCGGCAAGCCCCGCCATCATCTGCACGACCTCGTCGAGCGCGGGGCGGTGCTCGTAGGGACCGGAGAGGAAACCCTTGTGGCCGGCGATGATCAGCTCCGGATGCCGGCGGCGCAGTTCGTCGGCGCCAAGCCCCTGCTTCGCGAGCTGGCCGTCGCGAAAATTCTCCAGGAACACGTCGGCCGTCGCCAGCAGCCGGTGCATGGTGTCGAGATCCTCAGGCTTCTCGAAATCCAGCACCACGCTGCGCTTGCCGCGGTTGAACAACGGGAAGAAAGCGGTGCCCATGCCTCCCAGGCTCCGGGTCTTGTCGCCCGCGGGCGGCTCGACCTTGATCACGTCGGCTCCGAGCTGCGCCAGGATCATGCCGCAGGTCGGGCCCATGACCATGTGGGTCATCTCGATGACGCGCACGCCTGCAAGCGGCAATCCGGCCACCGATTCTTCCGTCGCCATATGCGCCTGTTCCTTTGCCCGGCTGGTTCCGCTTGTTGTCAAGCGGGTTGGTGAAGCAACGGTCTTGCCGAATTCATCGTGGCTTCGTTGATGCGGGCGGTCAATCCGGCCATAAGCGGTGCCGCCGATCTCCCTTGCCGAAGTGGCCCGGGGTGTCTACCTCTCGCGGGTGATTTCGTGAGAGGTACTCCCATGCTGGATGCCGCCGTCAAGGCGCTGTCGCAAATGATCTCGCCGCCGATGCGCTCGATCCTGTGGCGGTCGATCGGCGTCGCACTGGTGCTGATCATCGTGCTGGCGATCGGCTTGCAGCGGCTCCTGAGCTGGTTTGCGACCTATGGCGAGGCCTGGCTGGAAGGCCTGCTCGGTCCGGGCTGGCACTCATCGCTCGAGGTGTTGTCCTGGATCATTTCGATCGCCGCGGGCTTCGGCGTCGTGTTCGGGGCTGTGTTCCTGATGCCCGCCATCACCTCGCTGGTGGCGAGCCTGTTCGTCGACGACGTCGCCGACATCGTCGAGCGCGAGCACTATCCGGCGGAGCGGCCGGGCGTCGCGCTGCCGTTCAGCCAGGCGATCTACGAGGGCGTCAAGACCGCGCTGCTGACGATCCTGGTCTACCTGATCGCGTTGCCGCTGGTGCTGTTCGCCGGCGCCGGTTTCCTGGTCTTCTTCCTCGCCACGGCCTGGCTGCTCGGCCGCGAATATTTCGAGCTCGCGGCGATGCGGTTTCGCTCGCCGGAGGAAGCCAAGGCGATGCGGCGCGACAATGCCGCGACCATCTTCACCGCGGGCCTGTTCATCGCAGCCTTCGTCTCGATCCCGATCGTCAATCTGGCGACGCCGATCTTCGCCATGGCCTTCATGGTCCACATGCATAAGCGGCTCTCAGGCCCGCGGCCCGAGCTGATCGAGCCGGCGCGACAGATGCGGTGAGGGGACGCTCCCTCTCCCGCTTGCGGGAGAGGTGACCAACCCCGTCGCGCGATCGGGCGAACCAACCATCGTCGCATTCAGGCGACCTTCACTCCGCATCTGCGCAACAGCATCCTGGCGAAGCCGAACGGCGCCGGCGTGAACGGGCCGGGCGGGGCACGGGTAACAAGCGCGACGACGCCGAGCGCGGCCATCGCCACCCAGAAGCACAGCCAGAAGCCGTCGATATAGGCGAGCACATTGGCCTCGCGCTGGACGAAGCCCGCGAGCGTACCGACCGCGCGTGCCTGTGCCGAGCCGGCACCATGGGCCGCAAAATGGTCGGCGAGCTGTTTCAGCATGCGGACCACATCGACGTCGCCGACGCCGAGATTCTGGCCGAGATAGAAGGAATGGATCTGCTCGCGGACGCGCAGCCACGTCCCCATCAACGCCACGCCGATCTCGGCACCGCCGAGCCGCATGATCTGGATATAGGCGGCAAACGAGGTCGCGCGGCTCGGATCGGAATTGGACAGCAGCGTGATGATCAGCGGCAGCAAGGTCAACGACTGCCCGATCGCCTGGAGCAGCACGATGCCGGCGAAATCCTCACGCGCCCAATCATGACTGAGCTGCGTGCCCCAGAGATTGGCGGCGGCGAAACAGGCAAATCCCACGACCACCACTGTCCGCGTATCGAAATGCCGCAGCAGCCAGATCGAGAGCGGCACCAGCACGAACATCGGCAACGCGCCGTAGGTGAGCAGCAGCAAGCCACTCTGCTCCGGCCTGAGCAGGGCGATGTTGGCGAGGAAATTCGGCACCAGCGACGCGTTGGACAGGCTGGTCAGCGTGTAGAGCAGGATCAGGACCAGCCCCAGGCCGATATTGCGCGAGAACAGGACGTTCACATGCGCCCAAGGCTGCCGCACCAGGGATTCGTTGACGAGAAAACCCGCGACCAGCACCGCGCCGGCAATGATCAACGCCATCACGGTCCCCGATCCCAGCCAGTCCAGCCGATTGCCCTGGTCGAGCCCGGCATAGATCATCGAGACGCCGGCGCCGAGCAGCAGCATGCCACCCCAATCGGCCTCGCGCAGCAAAGCGCGATTCACCGGTTCGTTCGGCGTGCCCCAATAAACCATCAGGCCCATCAGGGGCGCGATCAGCACGCTCTGCCAGTACAGCCATTGCCAGCCGAGAAGGTCGACATAGAAGCCGACCAGCGCGCTCGAGGTATCCAGCGCGAAGCCGACGCGGATCGAATAGATCGAGATCGCTGGGAGCCACCAGCGGATCGGCAAATTGCGGAACACGATCATCAACGTCGCCGGCACGAAGGTGCCGAGCAGGAGGCCATGCACGACGCTGAGCGCGAGCAATGTCGGATAGTCGTGCACGAACGGGATGATCAGCGAGACCGCGGCATAGACGAGGCTCGGGATACCGAGCACGCGGCGCAGGCCGAACACGGTGGCAAGCCAGGCCACCGCGGGCGCGATGAAGATCTGCGAGCCGATGCCTGCTGTGGAGAGCCAGGCGCCCTCGTCGAACGAGAGCGAGAACGCGCCGCGCAGGTCCGGCAGGCCTATTGTGGTCAGGCGGCTGTCGAAATTGGCGAGGAACGAGCCGAGCAGCACCGCCGCCACCGCAAACAAGGGCTGCGGCGCGACGCCGCCGCGCGAGAGCGGCCCGCGACTGGAATCGTCATTTTCCGCCATTGCCGGCCTTGGTGTCGATGCTGGTGACGACCGACATGCCCGGCACCAGCCGCGCCAGCAGCGGCTGGTTGTCGTCGAGCTGGATGCGCACGGGAATGCGCTGCACGACTTTGGTGAAGTTACCGGTTGCGTTGTCCGGCGGCAGCAGCGCGACCTGCGCGCCGGTCGCGGGCGCAATGCGCTCGACCCTGCCGCGCAGCTTCTCGCGCGGGAAACTGTCGACAGTGATCTCGACTGGCTGGCCCGGTGCGACGTGGGTCAGCTGGGTCTCCTTGTAGTTCGCGATCACGTAGACCTTCGGCAACGGCACAACGTTGATGAGATTGGTGCCGATGTTGACGTAGTCGCCAGGCTGGACCTGCCGCTCGCCGACGACGCCGTCGAACGGTGCCGATATCTTGGTGTAGCCGAGCTTGAGCTTCGCACTCGCCAGTGTTGCCTTGGTCGCTTCGAGATCGGCGGCGCGCTGCTTCCTGGTGCCTTGCAGCACCTCGAGCTGGTGCTGCTGGGCCGCGATCACGGCGCGGCTCGCGCGCACATCGGCCTGCGCCTTGGCATAGCCTGCGACCGCCTGCTCGAACCGCTGCCGCGTGCCGGATTCGGTCTGCGACAGCGACTGCTGGCGCTCCTGCTCCTGCCGCGCCTCGACCTCCACGGCTTCGGCCGAGAGCCGCGCGGCCTGCGCCTGTGCAATCGTCGCATATTGCAGCTCGATCTGATTGGCCAGATTGTCGAGCACGGCTTGCGCGGCGGCGACCGCCGCTTCGGACTGCGCGACTTGCGCCTCATAGTCGGCAGGATCGATCTGGATCATGAGATCGCCGGCCTTGACGCGCTGGAAATCGGTGACCCCGACGGTCAGCACTTCGCCGGAGACGCGACTGGCAAGCCGCGTCAGCTCGGCGCGCACATAGGCGTCGTTGGTGGTCTGGACCGCCGAATTGCCGACCCATTCGTCGAAGCGCTGCGTGGCCAGCGCGACGAAGCCGAGCGCGACGATCACCGCGAACAGCGGAATCGCGAGCCGGCTCCACAGTGAACTCGCTGGTCGCTGCGTTGGCTTCGGTGGCGGCGCCGGTGTGGCAGCAGGTGGTGACGGCGAGATTTGTTCCTGCTGACTCACGCTAGACTCCAAAAACCACTTTCCCGAACGCTATTTTCAGACCGTCTTTTCCGGCCACCGGCAGAGATCGTTGATCAGGCAAACCTCGCAGCGCGGCTTGCGCGCGAGGCAAGTATAGCGGCCATGCAGGATCAGCCAATGATGGGCATGCAGCATGAACTCGGCCGGGATCACCTTTTCGAGACCGAGCTCGACCTCCAGCGGCGTCTTGCCGGGCGCAAGTCCGGTCCGGTTGCCGACGCGGAAGACATGCGTGTCGACTGCCATGGTGTGCTCGCCGAAGGCCATGTTGAGCACGACATTGGCGGTCTTGCGCCCGGCGCCGGGCAGTGACTCGATCCCGGCGCGCGTGCGCGGCACCTCGCCGCCGAACTCGCTGAGCAGCTTCGCCGACAGCGCAATGACGTTCCTGGCCTTGGTGCGATAGAGCCCGATGGTCTTGATGTACTCGCGCAGGCGTTCCTCGCCGAGGTCGAGCATCTTCTGCGGTGTGTCGGCGATCGCAAACAGCGCGCGCGTCGCCTTGTTGACGCCGGCATCGGTCGCCTGCGCCGACAGCACCACGGCGACCAGCAGCGTGAACGGATTGACGTGCTCAAGCTCGCCTTTGGGCTCCGGGTTGGCTTTGCGGAAACGGCTGAAGGCCTCGCGGACTTCTGGCGGCGTCCAAGGCCTCATGGCCTTGAGGGATTTCTTGCCGGGGGCCTTGGGCTTCGCGGCGGCCGCCTTCGCCTTTTTCTTCGGCACGGACGTTTTGCGCGGGGCCGGCTTGCGGGTGATTTTCGCCATGATCGGGATATACTGAGGGACGATGAGCACAGGCAATGAAATTGCGCGCGAACGATCGGGAAGCGAGGCTGAGCCTCAGATCTTTTCCGCGCGCCTGACGCCGCACCGCTCGCTGAACCGCACCGGCTTCCTCGCGGTGATGCTGTTCCTGAGCGCCGTCAGCTTCGTCACCGGCCTCGTCTTCCTGATGATGGGCGCGTGGCCGGTGTTCGGCTTCTTCGGCCTCGACGTGCTGGTGATCTGGTGGGCCTTCAAGGCCAATTTCCGCGCGGCGCGGGCCAGCGAGGAGATCGTGGTCACGCCCTCTGAATTACGCGTGCGGCGCGTCAGCCAGCACGGCCAAATCGTCGAATGGACCTTCAATCCGCTCTGGGTCCGGCTGGACATGGAAATCGACGAGGATTTTGGCATCGAGCACCTCTATCTGATCTCGCGAGGTCACCAGATCCAGATCGCCCGCTTCCTCGGACCGGATGAAAAAGCAAGTTTTTACAAGGGTTTGGTTGAGGCATTAAATGCCGCCAGGCGCGGTCCGACCTACAATCCGGTGACCTGATTTGCGGATCGGAAATCGGGTGGTTTCGCACCCTGCCCTCTCCTACATTTGTCGTCATGATGACACTCGCGATACATGACCAGCGCCTGGCCGGGCCGGGCTCCCAGAACGCCGCGATGCGCGACTATGATTCCGTGCGCCGGGCGATCGCCTTCATTTCGGAAAACTGGCGCGCGCAGCCGACCATCGAGGCGATGGCGGATGCGGCCGGCGTCACCCCGGACGAACTGCACCATTTGTTCCGCCGCTGGGCCTCGATCACGCCGAAGGCGTTTATGCAGGCGCTCACGCTCGATCACGCCAAGGGCTTGCTCAGGGATTCCGCGAGCATCCTCGATGCGGCGCTCGACTCGGGCCTGTCGGGTCCGGGGCGCTTGCACGATCTCTTCGTCACGCACGAAGCGATGTCGCCGGGCGAATGGAAGAACGGCGGCGCGGGGCTGATCTTGCGCTATGGCTTTCATCACTCGCCGTTCGGCACTGCGATCGTGATCGCGACCGATCGCGGATTGTCGGGACTTGCTTTCGCCGATCCCGGTGAGGAACAGGTGGCGCTTGCCGATATGACGCGGCGATGGCGGAACGCAACTTACGTCGAGGATCACGAAGGCACCGCACCGCTGGCGCAGCGCATCTTCGACACAAAGCTCTGGCGGCCGGACCAGCCGCTGCGCGTGGTGATGATCGGCACCGATTTCGAGGTCCGGGTGTGGGAGACGTTGCTGAAGATCCCGATGGGCCGCGCGGTGTCCTATTCGGACATCGCCTGCAACATTAACAGCCCGAAAGCCTCACGCGCCGTCGGCGCCGCCGTCGGCAAGAACCCCGTGTCCTTTGTCGTGCCCTGCCACCGCGCTCTCGGCAAGAGCGGTACGCTCACTGGCTACCACTGGGGCATCACCCGCAAGCAGGCGATGCTGGGCTGGGAGGCCGGGCAGCTGGGGATGCAGTAAGACTGTCATCGGCAAAGTTTCGTAGGGTGGGCAAAGGCGCGCACTTCGCGCGCCGTGCCCACCATCGTTCCGCAATCGCTGCTGCATGGTGGGCACGCTACGCTTTGCCCACCCTACAATTCTGCGTGCTTAGCGCGGCCTAGCCGCCCCTCATCTTTACCCCGCCAGATCCAGCTTCGAGGCCACCGTCGAATCCGCATTGAGGCGGTAGATGATCGGCACGCCGGTGGCGAGCTCGCGCTTCAAAATGCCTTCGGGCGAGAGCTTTTCCAGCACCATGATCAGCGCGCGCAGCGAATTGCCGTGGGCGGCGACCAATGTGCGCTTGCCGTTGAGCACGCCGGGCAGGATCTCCTGCACGTAATAGGGCAATGCGCGCGCGAGCGTGTCCTTCAGGCTTTCACCGCCGGGCGGTGGCACGTCGTAGGAGCGGCGCCAGATCAGCACCTGGTCCTCGCCCCATTTCTTGCGGGCGTCGTCCTTGTTGAGCCCCGAGAGATCGCCATAGTCGCGCTCGTTCAGCGCGAGGTTCTTCGTCGTCGGCAGGCCCTTCTGGTCGAGCTCGCCGAGAATGAGATCGAGCGTGTGCTGTGCGCGCGTCAACACCGAGGTGTAGGCGACGTCGAACACGAGGCCCTGCGCCTTCAGCTTGCGGCCGGCTTCCGAGGCTTCCTTCACGCCGAGCTCGGTGAGATCAGGGTCCTTCCAGCCCGTGAACAGGTTCTTCAGATTCCATTCGCTCTGGCCGTGCCGCACCAGCACGAGAAGACGTTCGCTCATTGATTGCTTTCCGTTTAGTTCAAATGTCAGACAGACCGAGCACGTCGGCCATGGAGTAATGCCCCGGCTTCTTGCCGTGCGCCCAGAGCGCCGCCTTCAGCGCGCCGTGGGCGAACAGCATGCGATCCTCCGCGTGATGCGACAGCGTCAGGCGTTCGAACGGGCCGAGGAAGCTCACGCTGTGATCGCCGGCCGCGGTGCCGCCGCGCAACGACGCAAAGCCGATGTCGCCGGGCTTGCGCGCGCCGGTAATGCCGTCGCGGCCGCGATCTGCATGCTCGTCGAGCGCGATGCCGCGGCCGGTCGCCGCCGCCTGGCCCAGCATCAGCGCCGTGCCCGAGGGCGCATCGATCTTCATGCGGTGATGGGTTTCGACGATCTCGATGTCGAAGCTCTCGTCGAGCGCCTTGGCGACGCGCTTGACCACGGCGGCGAGCAGATTGACACCCAGGCTCATATTGCCGGACTGCACCACGACGGCGCGGTTGGTGACGCTCTTGATCACGGCGTTGTCGGAGCCCGATAGGCCGGTCGTTCCGACCACGTGCACGAGGCCGCGCTCGGCGGCGATCGCGACATTGGCCAGCGTCGCCGCGGGCACGGTGAAGTCCAGAATGCCGTCGGCGTCCTTCGACAATGCCCAGAGATCGCCGGAGAGTTTGACGCCATTGGCCGGCAGGCCTGCGAGCACGCCGGCATCCTTGCCGAGCAGCTCCGATCCCGGCGCCTCCAGCGCACCGGCCAGCACCGCGCCTTTGGTCTCGGCAATCGCCCGCGTCAGCGCTCGGCCCATCCGGCCGCCGGCTCCAGCAACGATCAAGCGCATGTCGGACATGGTGCGATCCTCTCGCGGTTGTTGTAGCGGGGGGATGCAGTTCCGGCAACCAAGGGGGATTGGGGGCAGGCGGGCTTCCACCCTCCCCTGGAGCGCGGTCGCTTGCGGCCATCCTTCGAGACGCCCGCCTACGGCGGGCCCTCAGGATGAGGTCGGAATCCGTGGCAACAAATTCGACGGGCGCCGATACTGCTTAGCCTCATCCTGAGGAGACCGCGGAGCGGTCGTCTCGAAGGACAAGGCGCGCGCGCAGACCCAGCCTCAGCCGTCCGACGGCTGCGGGCCGTCATAGCCCTCGATGATGATGAGGTCGGCGACGGAGTGCGGCTGGCGCACCTTGATGTTGGCCTGGTATTCCGGCGAGTTGTAGCAGGCGATCGCGGTCTCGTAGTCCGGGAATTCGATCACGACGTTGCGGGTGCGGCTGGCGCCTTCGACGGTGGTGAACTTGCCGGCGCGGACGACGAAGCGGCCACCCCATTTCTTGAAGATCGGACCATTGGCGACGGCATAGGGCTTGTAGCCCTCGTCACTGCTCACGTCGACACGTCCGATCCAGTAGCCTTTTGCCATTGTTCTTCTCCCTGTGTTGTTGGGCTTCTATTTGAGCATGATCTGATCGGAAAACCGCTGCACACTTTGCGCTAACGCGGCCCTTCGGGTCCAGATCATGCTCCGAGTGCCTCGGCGATCTCGCTCTGGATCGCCTCCGCGATCGCCCTGGGGTCCGTGGCTTCCACCACCGGCCGCCCGACGACGAGATAGTCCGCGCCGGCCGCAATCGCGCGGCCCGGCGTCATGATGCGTTTCTGATCGCCGCTCGCCGCGCCCGCCGGCCGGATGCCGGGGGTGACGAGGCTCATCTGGTGGCCGACGATCTTGCGCAAGGCTCCGACTTCCTCGGGCGACGACACCAGCCCGTCGATGCCGAGCACCTGCGCCTGCTGGGCGCGCGCTTCGACGAGCTCGGAGACGCCGAGCCGGAAGCCTGCCGCGTGCAGATCGTCCTCGTTGTAGGAGGTCAAAACAGTGACGGCGAGGATCTTCAGGTTCGAGCTGCCGCGACCTTCGACGGCACCTTTCATGGTCTGCGGATAAGCGTGCACGGTGAGGAAGGTCGCGCCGAGCCTGGTGATGCTGTCGACGCCCTGCGCCACGGTGTTGCCGATGTCGTGCAGCTTGAGATCGAGAAAGACCTTCTTGCCCTTGTCGGCGAGCTTGCCGACCAGCGGCAAGCCGCCGGCATAAGCCAGCCGATAGCCGATCTTGTAGAAGGTGACGCTGTCGCCGAGCCGGTTGACCATCGCTTCCGCGGCGTCAACGCCGGGCAGATCGAGCGCGACGATCAGGCGGTCTTTCGGGGCGATCTCGGCTGGCGTCATGTCACCTCACATCATGCGTTGGGAAATGTCGATCAACTGCCGCACCAGGTCCTTCAACGCGGCGAGATCACCCTCGTGCTTCAGCCTGTCCATATCGTCATAGGCCTGGTCGGCAAAGGCGAGCGTGAGCTGGCTGGCAATCACATTGGCGTGGCAGGAGGTCAGGATCAGCCGCAGCGCCTGCAGCGCGCGAGCCGCGCCGAGCCGGCTCTGCGAGGCGCCGGCGAGCGCGAAGACGCGGTTGCGGAACACCTCGCCACGCGGCTCGTGCAGCTCATGCACGCGACTGACCCAGTCGATCGCGTTCTTCAGCAGCGGCGGCACCGAGGCATTGTATTCGGGCGAGACGATCAGCACGCCATGATGCGCGCCGATCATGCGCTTGAGATTGATTGCGTGTTTGGGCACACCGGACTTGGCCTGCAGGTCGCCGTCATAAATCGGCAGCGGAAAATCGGCGAGCGAGACGCGGGTGACGTCGACGCCGGCCTGGTCGAATGCATAGGCGGCGACCGCTGCCAGCTTCGCGTTGTGCGAGCCGGTGCGCAGGGAGCCGGGAATGATCAGAATTTTCGGTGCGGACATCCGCTTCCATGCGTTCGGCGAAACGAGCCCGCCACGCAAACAGCAATGCCGGCGGAATTAGTCCTTGCGATACACCCAGACGCGGGCCGGCGGAAGGTTCATCCAGATCCGTTCGGAGGCCTCTGTGGACACGCCGGGCAGCGATTTCGGAATCGGCGGCACCACCGCGTAGGTGAACTGGACGAAGGGCGCACCGGGCGCCAGGGCCGTGAAGGCGTCGCGGATCAGCCGCAGCCGCGTCAGCATCGGTTTTGTGACCAGCGGCAGGCCCGAGACGACCGCGGAGGCCGGCGCGCTCAGCACGTTCCACAGCGTGTCGCGCAGGCGATAGGCATCGCCCTGCACCACCTTGGCCTGCGGATAGCGGTCGCGCAGCAGGGCGCAGAAGCCCGGATTGTATTCGACGAGGACGAGACGCTTCTGGTCGACGCCGCGCTCGACCAGGGCCGAGGTGATGGCGCCGGTGCCGGGGCCGAGCTCAACCACCGGTGCGTTCGAATTGACGTCGACGTAATGGGCCATGGTCCGGGCCAGCAGCTTGCCCGACGGCATCACCGCACCCATGTGGAGGGGCTTTTCGATCCATGACCGGAGAAAACGCACCTCGTCATCGAGACGGGGCTTCTTCAACGCACGCGCGGACGATGGCAATGGCATGTCGGGACCGGCCGGGACCGCGTGACCGCGGCGTGTCAGAAAATGGTCATAAAGACGTATAGGCCGAAGGCGGCACGGTCAAGACGCGTCAACTCGCCCGATTACCGAAGAAATCCTTGACCTTGGTGAAGAAACCCTCGGATTCCGGCTGGGTGTTGCCGGAGGAGAGCTTGTCGAACTCGGCCAGCAATTCCTGCTGCTTTTTGGTGAGGTTCTGCGGGGTCTCGACCACGACCTGAACGTACATGTCGCCCATTTGGCGCGAGCGCAGCACCGGCATGCCTTTTGATGCGATGCGGAATCGGCGGCTGGACTGGGTCCCGGCTGGGACCTTCACCTTGGTCTTGCCCTTCTCGATGGTCGGCACCTCGAACTCGCCACCAAGCGCCGCCGTCACCATCGAGATCGGCACACGACAATGCAGATCGGCGCCGTCGCGCTGGAAGAACTGGTGCTGGGCCAGCGACAGGAAGATGTAGAGGTCGCCGGGCGGGCCGCCGCGGACCCCGGCCTCGCCCTCGCCGGCGAGCCTGATCCTGGTGCCGTCCTCGACTCCAGGGGGAATGTTGACCGACAGATTCCGCTCGCGGGTGACGCGCCCCTGACCCGAGCAGGACGGGCAGGCGTCCTCGATCATCTGGCCGCGGCCCTGGCAGCCCGGACAGGTCCGCTCCAGCGTGAAGAAGCCTTGCGACTGCCGTACGCGTCCGGCGCCGCCGCAGGTCGAGCAGGTCTTCGGCTTGGTGCCGGCCTTGGCCCCGATGCCCGAACAGGCTTCGCAAGTGACCGAGACCGGAATCTCGATCTGCGCGGTCTTGCCGCCAAAAGCTTCCTCGAGCGTGATTTCCATGTTGTAGCGCAGGTCGGCGCCGCGCTCGCGGCCGCCACGGCCGCCGCGCTGTCCGGCCATGCCGAACAAATCTTCGAAAATGTCGGAAAAGGAGGAGGCGAAGCCCGCGCCGAAACCGGCGCCGCCACCGCCGCCCTGCTCGAAGGCGGCATGGCCGTAACGGTCATAGGCGGCGCGCTTGTCCTTGTCTTTCAGGACCTCGTAGGCCTCGTTGATTTCCTTGAACTTGACTTCGCTGGTGTTGTCCCCGGGATTACGGTCGGGGTGAAACTTCATCGCCAGCTTGCGGAACGACGATTTCAGGACGGAATCGTCGGCATCGCGTTCGACTTCGAGGGTTTCGTAGTAGCAGCGCTTGGTGGACGTGGACATGATGAGCTCAGTCTATCCGATCGCGATTCAAGTCGGAGCGAAGCAACGTCGCCATGCAACGATATAGGCAGCCTTCCGCCTCGCGACAGAGGATTGCATGGCAGTGTTCAGAATAACGGCTGGGAATTGATCGATCGTAACGGGCCCAAATTTAAAGCCTTGGTCCGTCGAGCCCGACACGATGGCCTCCCCCGCGAGGGAGGAGGCCGTTGGCGCGTGTGGGGTCCAAGCCGTCCGCATCATCACCCTCGCGGGGTTCAGGCGGACTTCTTGTTGGTCTTGTCGTCGTCGACTTCGGTGAATTCCGCGTCGACGACGTCGTCCTTGGCCGCGTCCTTCTTGGCGTCGGCCTCGGCCTGCTGCTTGTACATGGCCTCGCCGAGCTTCATCGATGCCTGGGCCAGCGTTTGGGTCTTGGCCTTGATCGCTTCGGCATCGTCGCCCTTCAGCGCTTCCTTGAGGTCGCTGACGGCATCCTCGATGGCGCGGCGCTCAGTCTCGGCGACCTTCGAACCGTGCTCGGCCAGTGCCTTCTCGGTCGAATGCACAAGTCCGTCCGCGTCGTTCTTGGCAGTCACGGCCTCGCGGCGCTTCTTGTCCGCCTCAGCATTGGCCTCGGCGTCCTTGACCATCTTCTCGATGTCGGCTTCCGACAGACCGCCAGAGGCCTGGATGCGGATCTGCTGCTCCTTGGACGTGGCCTTGTCCTTGGCCGAGACGTTGACGATGCCGTTGGCGTCGATGTCGAAGGTCACCTCGATCTGCGGCATGCCGCGCGGAGCCGGCGGAATGCCCATCAGGTCGAACTGGCCGAGCATCTTGTTGTCGGCCGCCATTTCACGCTCGCCCTGGAAGACGCGGATGGTGACCGCGTTCTGGCTGTCCTCGGCGGTCGAGAACACCTGGCTCTTCTTGGTCGGGATCGTGGTGTTGCGGTCGATGATGCGGGTGAACACGCCGCCCAGCGTCTCGATGCCCAGCGACAGCGGGGTCACGTCGAGCAGCAGCACGTCCTTGACGTCGCCCTGAAGCACGCCGGCCTGGATCGCGGCGCCGATCGCCACGACTTCGTCCGGGTTGACGCCCTTGTGCGGCTCCTTGCCGAACAGTTGCTTCACGACTTCCTGGACCTTCGGCATGCGGGACATGCCGCCGACCAGCACCACTTCGCCGATCTCGGCGGCGGTGAGGCCGGCATCCTTCAGCGCCTTGCGGCAGGGCTCGACGGTCTTCTGGACGAGGTCATCGACCAGCGCCTCGAACTTGGCGCGGGTGAGCTTCATCGTCAGATGCTTCGGGCCGGTCTGGTCCGCGGTGATGAAGGGCAGGTTGATCTCGGTCTGCGTCGTCGACGACAGCTCGATCTTGGCCTTTTCAGCGGCTTCCTTCAGGCGCTGCAACGCGAGCTTGTCGTTGCGCAGGTTGATGCCCTGCTCCTTCTGGAATTCGTCGGCGAGATAGCCGACGAGGCGCATGTCGAAGTCTTCGCCGCCGAGGAAGGTGTCGCCGTTGGTCGACTTCACCTCGAACACGCCGTCGCCGATTTCGAGAATCGAGATATCGAACGTGCCGCCGCCGAGATCGTACACGGCGATCGTGCCGGCCTTGGTCTTGTCGAGGCCGTAGGCGAGCGCGGCCGCGGTCGGCTCGTTGATGATGCGCAGCACTTCAAGGCCGGCGATCTTGCCGGCGTCCTTGGTCGCCTGGCGCTGGGCGTCGTTGAAGTAGGCGGGCACGGTGATGACGGCCTGGTCGACCTTCTGGCCCAGATGGGCTTCCGCGGTCTCCTTCATCTTCTGCAAGATGAACGCCGAGACCTGCGAGGGCGAGTAGGTCTGGCCGTCGGCCTCGACCCAGGCGTCGCCGTTGGAAGCCTTCACGATCTTGTACGGAACGAGCTTCTTGTCCTTCTCGACCATCGGGTCGTCGTAGCGGCGGCCGATCAGGCGCTTCACTGCGAAGAACGTGCGCTCGGGATTGGTGACCGCCTGGCGCTTGGCCGGCTGGCCGACGAGGCGCTCACCGTCGTCCGTCACGGCGACGATCGAAGGCGTCGTGCGCATGCCTTCGGAATTCTCGATGACTTTGGCGTTCTTGCCATCCATTACGGCGACGCACGAATTCGTGGTACCGAGGTCGATCCCGATGACCTTTCCCATGGTCCTATATCCTTGTTTTTGCGGCAGGCTGGCTGGGCCCAGAAGGCACCCGAACCGAAACCCCCTAAGATCAAACATTCGCGATATTGCGATGGTTGGGGGTCATATAGGAGGGGGGGAGGTGCCTGCAAGGACCGAACGCAAGTTTCGGCCGTGAAAACATTGGGTTTTGGAAGAACATATCCGGGCTGCACCGCCCTTGCGGGTGAGGAAATATTAACAGGTCCCGCGATCGGCCCGCATCCGTCACAGCATCCCGCCCCGCCCTGTTGCGGCCAGACCAAAACCGCTAAAAGGCGGGCAGCCGGCCGGGCTCGTCATCAGGCCGCCTCGCGCGACAAAACGGCCGGCCGGCCACCATCGAACGGCCTCAATGTGAACCAATCAGAGTGCCCATGAAGCTGATCCGCCCCCTCGCCGCGCTCGTCCTCCTCGTCGCCTCTGCGCTTCCGGCTCTGGCTGCCGACGCCGTTTTCCCACCTGGCTTGCGCCTCGGCATGGTGCCATTGGTCGGCCTTAACACGGCCAAGACTTTTCCCGGCTTCGAGAGCGAGGACGGCAGCGTCAAGGTGCTGATCACAGAGCTGCCGCCGGCGGCCTATGGCGAGGTCGTGAGCGCCTTCAACTCCAATCCGGCCGGAGCCAACGGCGTCAAGCAGGACAAGATCGAGACGCCCGCGGGACTTGCCTATTTCACCACCGAGAGCGGCAAGGCCGGCGAGACCCCGGTGCGGCGCTATTCGATGATCGTGCCGGGCGCCGGCTTCTCCGGCTATGTCGCGGTGCAGATTCCCGAGAATGCGGTCAAGATCTACACCGACGAGGCGGTGCGGCAGATGTTTGCGAGCGTCGTCACCCGCAAGCAGGTCTCGGCCGACGAGCAGATCGCGCTGATGCCGTTCAAGATCACCGATCTCGCCGACTTCAAGGACGTTCGCACGCTGGCGCCGGGCTCGAGCATCATCCTGGCCGACGGCGACGAGAGCTCCGGCTATGAATCGAAGCCGTTCATCATCCTCGGCGTGATCGGCGCCACCCCGCAAGCCGCCGACGACCGCGCCCGCTTCGCCCAGGAGGCGGCGCTCCAGATCCCCGGCGTGCGCGAGTCGCGCGTCACCATGTCCGAGCCGATCCGCATCAGCGGCCAGCAGGGGTTCGAGACCCGGATCGACGGCGTCAGCGGCAAGGACAAGACGCCGGTGACCGTGGTGCAGTGGATCCGCTTCAGCAGCGGCGGCGCCTCGCTGCGCATCATCGCCAGCGCCCCGCGCGAGCAATGGCCGACTGCCTTCACCCGCTTCCGCGCGGTCCGCGACGGCATCCAGCCAAAGGGCTAGCAGCATCTGCGCATGAGATGCGCTCCCTCCCCCGCTTGCGGGGGGCTGGGGAGAGGGTGTCGCCGCAAGGGGACAATCCCCCAGAGGATAGAACCCTCACCCGCCGCGCTCTACGAGCGCAGCGACCTCTCCCGCAAGCGAGGGCTTTGCTTAATTGGCCGAGCGGGAGTGAGGCTCGATATGGGGTATTTTTTTGTGCGGCCTCGGATGGCGC
>NZ_JBVVPQ010000110.1:0-5394 GCF_055811695.1 Bradyrhizobium sp. MI1.3
GCTACCCCCCTCCCTAGCCCTCCCCCACAAGGGGGGAGGGAACGGAGAGAGCGGTATTCGCGGTTAAACTCGACTCGGCTTCAGCTCATCTCGCCCTAATCCGGAAAGCCGAACAGCTTGGCCGGATTGTGCACCAAAATCTTCTCCAGCGTCGACTGATCAGGCGCGTAGCGGTACATCAGCTCGAGCAGATCGGCGTCGTTGGGCGGCTGCTTGACCGAGACCGGATGCGGCCAGTCGCTGGCCCAGACGCAGCGGTCGACTGCGGCCTCGATATAGGCGCGCGCGATCGGGATGACGTCGTCGTAAGGAGCACCGCGCTTCGAGGTCTTCTCGCCGAGCGACAGCATCACCCAGAAATTGCCCCTGGCGAGCAGTTCGAGCATCTTGCGCAAATTCGGATCGTTCCTGCCGGCTTCCGGATCGGGACGCGCCATGTGGTCGATCAGCACGGGCACGTCGAGATTCTCGTATTTGGCGACGCTGGAAACGATGCCGTCCTTCTCGGGCTGGATCTTGACGTACCAGCCGAGCTCGCGGATGCGCGCAATCGCGCGGGCGAAATCGGCATCCGACAGCACGGCGCCGAGCTCCTGGCGGAAGCTGAAGCGCGCGCCGCGGACACCTGCATCATGCAGCTTGGCGAGATAAGTGTCGTTCGCCTCCGCGAACACCAGCGCGTTGGCGCAGCCGCGATAGTTCGGGCCCATCGCGGCGAGACCGTCGAGCACGACGGCATGATCGGCGCCGTAGGTCGTGGTCTGCACGATGATGCCGCGCTCGATGCCGAGCGTCTTGTGCACGCGCAGCGCCGCTTCCCAGGTCGCGGTCGGCATCCGATAGGCCGCGCCGGGACGTTCCGGATATTTGTCGATGGGGCCGAGCACGTGAAACTGGCTGTCGACGGTTTTGGGCGGCGGCGCCTTGACCGGGCGGCGCGGGTTCGGGTCGAACGGCAGATAGGTCGGCATGCGCAAACTCCTTTAGTCGATCATGGCGGTGAAGTCGCACTGCACCAGTGCGCCGCCGTCCATGTTGTCCATCGGCAGCGCGTGGCGCGCCGGGCGCGAATGCTCGTCCGGAAACATCTTCAGCCACTCGACGTTGACCGGGCCGCGCTGCGTACGGTCCTTCAACCACACGGTCATCTTGATGATGTCGTCGGTGGTGCCGCCGGCGGCCTCGACCGTGGCCTTCATATGCGCGAACATGTTGGCACATTGCGCATCGAGGCTCTCGGGCATCGCGCCGGCGGCATCGCGGCCGAGGATGACGCCTGACATCACGAGATTGCCGATGCGGCAGGCGTTCGGAATCGGGTTGGCGTGCTTGAAGCCGCCGATGTGGATGCTCTTGCGCCGCGTTTGGCCTGTCATGATGCGCTCCCGTTTATTGTTGGTTCAGACGAACTGGCAGGACACCGAGCCGAACGCGCCGTAGTCGGCATGAAACGTGTCGCCGCGGCGGATATCGACCGGACGCGTGAACGACCCCGCCAGCACCACCTCGCCGGCGGCGAGATGCTCGTCATGCGGCGCGAGGCGGTTGGCGAGCCAGGCGATGCCGTTGGCGGGATGATTGAGCACGCCGGCCGCAAGCCCGGTCTCCTCGACCTCGCCGTTGCGGAACAACAGCGCGCCGATCCAGCGCATGTCCGCGTCCATCGGGCGGAACGGCCGGCCGCCGAGCACCAGCGCGGCATTCGCCGCGTTGTCCGAGATCGTGTCCATCACCTTGCGCGCCTTGCCGGTGTCGGGATCGACGCGGTGCATGCGCGTCTCCAGGATCTCCAGCGCCGGGGTGACGTAGTCGGTGGCGTTGAGCACGTCGAAGATGGTGCAATCCGGCCCGCGCAGCGGCGCCTTCAGCACGAAGGCGAGCTCGACCTCGATGCGGGGCGCGTGAAAACGGTCGAACGGAATCGGCGTGGCATCGGCATAGAACATGTCGGCGAACAGCACGCCGTAATCCGGCTCGGAAATGCCGACCGCGTTCTGCATCGCCTTCGAGGTCAGGCCGATCTTGTGGCCCTTGATAACCCGGCCGCGTCCGAGCTGGAGTTTTGTCCAGGCGCGCTGAACGGCATAGGCATCCTCCATGCTGAAATCGGGATAGTCTTTGGTGAACATCGTGATCAGCGTCTTGGTGCGCTCGGCCTCGTCAAGGCGCGCGGCAAGGCGTTCGATCGTGGCGGTATCCAGCATGGTTTAACTCTCCGCCGCGACGGTGTTGCGCAGCACGCCAATGCGGCTGGATTCGACCTCGACGACATCGCCGACTTTCAGCCAGCGCGGCGGGTCGAAGCGGGCGCCGGCGCCGGTCGGCGTGCCTGTCACGATCATGTCGCCGGGCTTGAGAGTGGCGAACGTGGAGAGATAGGAGATCAGAAAGTCGAACGGAAACATCAGCCGCTCGGTGGTGTCCTGCTGCCGGACCTCGCCGTTGACGCGCGTGACGATGTCATGAGGGCCGCGCGGATCGAGCTCGTCCGACGTGACGATCCACGGACCGATGCTGCCGGAGCGGTCGAAATTCTTGCCTTGCGTGACATTGAACTTGCCGTGGCGCAGCCAGTCGCGGATCGTGCCCTCGTTGCACAGCGTCATGCCGAAAATGTGTGACCAGGCCTTTTCGCGCGGAATGTGACGGCCGCCCTGCCCGATCACGATGACGAGTTCGCCTTCATAATCGAGCTGATCGGATACCGTGGGCTTCTCCAGCGGCTGACCGGAGCCCGTCATCGAGGACATGCTGCGCACGAACAGGCTGGGATATTTGGGCAGGTCGGAGCTGTCTTTATACTCGGCATTGCGCTCGGCATAATTGACGCCGATGCACCAGAGCTTTTCCGGCGCCAGCACCGGCGGAAGCAGCACGAGCTCGTCGAGCGCATAATCCGGCTTTTGTCCGGCGACGGCTTCCTGCGCGTCGGCCAGCGCATTGGCTGCGATCAGCGCCCTCAAATCGGAGAAGTCGCGGCCGACCCGCCGGGTCAGATCGACGACACCGCCTTCGATGGCGGCACCATAGTGCGGCTCTCCGTCCAGGAGATAGCTTAGGAGTCGCATGGTCGTTCTCCAATGGTCTTGAGGTGCTGCCGGGGCAGCGCGCTCAGTCTTTCGATTTGGGAGTCTGGAACACGCCGCGCAGCGTCACGATCTCGCCGAGACGGGCGTAGCGCGGTCCGCCGATGCGCGCGATCGGATCGAGCGCCGCGGTTTCGACCTTGCCGTCGTTCACGAGGCCGTCGCGGAGGTGGAACATCACGACTTCGCCGACGATCAGGCGGCTGCGGGCGTCGCCGAATTCCAGGCACTGCCGGAAGCGGCATTCCATCGCAACCGGTGCAATGCTGAGCCGCGGCACCTTGATGCGCTCGCTCGGGAGCGTCTCGAGGCCAAGCTCCGCGACCTCGCTGATCTCAGGCGGATGCTCTACCGACGAGTCGTGCACGGCCTGCATCAGCGGGGTATCGGCGATGTGGATCACATATTCCTCGGTGTCGAGAATGTTGTGCGCGGTGTCCTTGTAGTCGGCGCCCTTGCGGCCGACGCTGATGGCCAGCATCGGCGGCTTCTGCGAGACGAAGGTGAAGGCGCTGAATGGCGCGAGGTTGAGCACGCCTGCGCGGGACAGGCTCGTCACCCAGGCGATCGGACGCGGCACCACGATGCCGGTCATCAGCCGGTAGATGCGCTCGGCGCCGAGCTCGGTGGGGTCGATCCGCATCGATCAATCCGCCTTGATGTTGGCCTTGCGCACGATCGGAATCCATTTGGCGTCCTCGCGCTCGAGATAGGCCCTGAATTCATCGGGCGTCATCGCGACGGCTTCGCCGCCGAGCTTCTCGAACTTGTCGACCACGGCGGGGTCCTTCAGGATCGCGGTCAACGCGTCGTGCAGCTTGTCGATCACGGGCGCCGGCGTGCCTGCCGGTGCGAACAGGCCGGTGAAGGTCTGGCCGTCAAAATCCTTGTAGCCGAGCTCGGCAAACGTCGGGACATCGGGCAGCGACTTCAGGCGGTGCGGGCTGGTGACGGCCAGCGCCCGGAACAGGCCGGCCTTGATGTGCTGCAGGCTGACCGTGAGCTGGTCGAACGCGAACTGTACCTGGCCGCCCAAGAGATCGTTGACCGCAGGCGCATTGCCGCGATAGTGCGCGGTGACCCATTGCAGGTCGAGGCTGGACTGCATCAGCTCACTGAGCAGATGGTTGGTGGTGCCGGGACCGGGCGAGGCCATCGTCAACTTGCCCGGCTCGCGCTTGGCAAGGTCGATGAATTCCTTGAAATTCGTCGCCTGCACCGACGGATGCACCTCGAGCACCAGCGGCGTCATCGAGATCGTCGTAATCGGCAGGAAGTCCTTCTTCCAGCTGTAGACGTCGCGCTTGTTGATTTCGGTCGCGAACAGCACCGGGCCGTTGGCACCGACGAACAGCGTGTAGCCGTCGGGCGCGGATTTCGCGAAAGCCTCGCCCGCGATCATGCCGCCGGCGCCCGCCTTGTTCTCGATGATGAAGGGCTGGCCAAGCTTTTCCTGGAGCTTGTCGGCGATGATGCGCGCGGCGCTGTCGACATTGCCGCCGGCCGGATAGGGCACGATCAGCTTGACGTTGCGCGACGGCCATTGCTGGCCCGACGCCGGTCCCGCCAGCATCGCCGCTGCGGCAGCTATGGCAATCCAGATTAATCTCATGTTAACCTCCCGGCGGCGCTTCCAATTTTACGTCGATTTGCCTGACGTCGTACACGGCATCTCGATTCGGAGCGCAATCTCCAGATGCGCGCTTTACCTGTCGAGTGAATTGTGGCGTTCTTGTCCATATTATGGACAAGACCGCTTCCGCGAAATCCACCCGCCGCATCACCGAACCGCGACAGGGTGCGCAGGCGATCCGCCGCGCGCTCGCGGTGCTGCGCATTCTTGCCGCCGGCCGCGAGGACGGCGTGCCGCTGGCAGAGGTGGTGCGGGCGACCGGCCTCACCCGCCCGACCGTGCACCGCATCGTCCACGTGCTGATCGAGGAAGGTATCGTCGAACGGCATGACAAAACCGGCCGCTACGCGATCGGCAACCAGGTGCCGGAGCTTGCGCTCGCACGGGCTCGGCCGTCGCGGCTGCTGATCGCCGCCAATCCGTCGCTGCAACGTGCGTCGACCGAGATCGGCGACACGCTGTTCCTGACGGTGCGGACCGGCAACGACACGCTGTGCGTCGACCGCAGGATCGGTGTCTATCCGATCCAGGTGCTGTCGATCGAGGTGGGGGGGGGGCGCCCCCCCCGCGGGGGCCCCCCCCCCCGCCCGCCCGCCCGCCCCCCCCCCCCCCCCCCCCCGCACCCGCCGCGGGGGGGCGGGGGGGGCCGC
The DNA here is from genome assembly GCF_055811695.1 of Bradyrhizobium sp. MI1.3. Taxonomy (NCBI): domain Bacteria; kingdom Pseudomonadati; phylum Pseudomonadota; class Alphaproteobacteria; order Hyphomicrobiales; family Nitrobacteraceae; genus Bradyrhizobium; species Bradyrhizobium sp. MI1.3. The sequence goes on from NZ_JBVVPQ010000110.1 coordinate 5,370, forward strand.
CGGCGCGCCGCGCCCCCCCCCGCCG
>NZ_JBVVPQ010000110.1:5404-17465 GCF_055811695.1 Bradyrhizobium sp. MI1.3
CTTCGCCTCGCGGCGGCGCGGCGGCCGTCGGCTCGGTGCCCCCGGGGGGGGGGGGGGCCCGCGCCCCCCCCCCCCCCCCCCACCACTCGGCGTCTCCAGCGCGGGCGTTGCCATCCTCGCCGCGATGCCGGCCCAGGACGCGCGGAAAATCGTCGCTGCCAATGAGAAGAGACTGGAGGCCTACCGGACCGATGTTGCGACGGTGCTGGGCCAGGTCACCGCCGCAAGACGGCTAGGATATGGCATGAGAGAGATTGGTCTCGTGCAGGGCACGAAATCGATCTCCACCTGGATCAAGACCCCGGACGGCCGCCCCGCCGCCGCGATGACCGTCTCCGCCGTTCGGACGAGGCTCGGCCCGCGCCGCGAGCAGGAGGCCGCGGAGATCCTGCTGCGGGAGGCGCGGATCATCGAGCAGGCGATCCGGGGTTAGACAACGCAGTCAATGGGCTGACGCAGCGCGCATTTTTGTGGCACAAGGGCCGCCTCCGCCGACTGAGCAACGAGGCCACGCATGCCCGCGCCAAAACCGCCCGCCTTCGAAACCCTGAGCCTGCATGCGGGCCAGCATCCGGATCCCGCGACCGGCGCCCGCGCGGTGCCGATCTACCAGACCACGTCCTACGTGTTCCAGGACTCCGATCACGCCGCCGCGCTGTTCAACCTCGAGCGCGCCGGCCACATCTATACGCGCATCTCCAATCCGACCACCGGCGTGCTCGAGGAGCGGCTCGCGGCGCTGGAGGGTGGCGTCGGCGCGATCTGCACCGCGAGCGGCATGGCGGCGCTGCATCTGGCGATCGCGACGCTTCTGAACGCCGGCGACCATATCGTCGCATCGAGCTCGCTCTATGGCGGCACCATCAACCTGCTCGCGCACACGCTGCCGCGCTTCGGCATCACCACAACGTTCGTGAAACCGCGCGATCTCGATGCGTTCCGCGCGGCGATCAAGCCGAACACGAAGCTGGTGATCGGTGAGACCATCGGCAATCCCGGGCTCGAGGTGCTGGACATTCCGAAGGTCGCGCAGATCGCGCATGACGCGAAGATTCCGCTGCTGATCGACAACACCTTTGCCACGCCCTATCTCAGCCGTCCGATCGAACTCGGGGCCGACATCGTCATGCATTCGGCGACCAAATGGATCGGCGGCCACGGCATCGCGATCGGCGGCGCCATCGTCGACGGCGGCCGGTTTGATTGGCGCTCATCCGGAAGATTCGGCGTGCTGACCGAACCCTATGGCGGTTATCACGGCATCGTCTTCGACGAGCAGTTCGGCACCGCGGCCTTCATCATGCGTGCGCGCACCGAAGGCCTGCGCGATTTCGGCGCTTGTCTATCCCCGACCAACGCGTTCCAGCTGTTGCAGGGCGTTGAGACACTCGGGGTGCGCATGGACCGCCATATGCAAAACACGCACCTCGTGCTGGAAGCACTGAAGTCCAACAAGGCCGTGGATTGGGTGCAGCATCCCTCGCTGGAAGATCACGCGGACTACCAGCTGGCAAAACAGTTGCTGCCGCGCGGCGCCGGCTCGATTGTCTCCTTCGGCATCAAGGGCGGGCGGCCCGCGGGCCGCAAGTTCATCGAGCAGCTGCGCATGATCAGCCATCTCGCCAATGTCGGCGATGCCAAGACGCTGGTGATCCACCCTGCCTCGACCACGCATCAGCAGATGGACGCCGAACAACTTAAGTCCTCCGGCATCGGCGAGGAGCTGGTGCGGCTCTCGGTCGGCATCGAGACCGCAAGCGATATCATCGACGATCTCGCGCAGGCGCTGCGCATCTCGCAAAAGGTCTGACACCATGAAGCTCTCCGTCAACGGCGCCGAGGTGCTGGTCGCAACCGGCGGCCGCGACTTCGACAAGGCCCTGCCCGCGGTCGTCTTCCTCCACGGCGCCGGCTTCGACCATTCGACCTGGGCGCTGCACACGCGCTGGTTCGCCCATCACGGCTTTGGCGTGCTGGCGCCTGATCTGCCCGGCCACGGCCGTTCTCCCGGACCGTCGCTCGCAAGCATCGCCGAAATGGCCGACTGGACGGCGGCGCTGCTCGATGCGGCCGGAGTGACGAAAGCGCATCTGATCGGCCATTCCATGGGCTCGCTGATCTCGCTGGAGACGGCCGCACGTCACCCCGACAAGGTGTCCGCGCTCAGCCTGATCGGCACGGCCGCGACCATGACCGTCGGCCCGGATCTGCTGAAGGCGGCCGAAGCCAATTCGCAGGATGCAAACGACATGGTCTCGATCTGGGGGCTCGGCTTCAACGCCGAGCTCGGCGGCAGCCTCGCACCGGGCCTGTGGATGCATGGCGGCGCGCAGGCCGTGTTGAAACACTGCGAGCCGGGCGTGCTGTTCCGGGATTTGTCGGCCTGCAATGCTTACGCGAATGCGCTTCAGGCAGCCGCGAGCGTGAAGGTGCCCACGACGCTCATCCTTGGCGAACGGGACATGATGACGCCGGTGAAGGCCGGCAGGGCGCTCGCCGCGGCGATCCCGCATGCGAAGACCGTCATCGTGCCCGGCGCCGGCCACATGATCATGGCCGAACGCCCGGATGAATTGCTGGCGGCGCTACGGAACTGACAGGATCAATCGTCCATCTTGCGCGTTGCGGTCAGACATCCCTGTGAATTCCAGAGGGAACCGGACCCATGCCAAGACAGCAAGTCGTTCGCAAAGCCAGGCAAGACAAGCGTGCCGGTAAATCGGCAAGCACGCAGGCCGGCGAATTCGTCAAGGACCAGATCGACAAGATCCGCAAGGGCAAGCATGGTGCGCGCTCGACGAAACAGGCCATCGCCATCGGTCTGTCCGAGGCGCGCCGCGCCGGCGTCGATCTTCCGCCGCCGCGCAAGGGACGCGTCAAGAAGGCGACGCGACGCAGCGCCAAATATGCCTATGAGGTCGGTCAGGGCAAGCGCACCGCGAAGCGCCGGCCGCGCGTGTCGCGGGCCGTCGAAAAGGTTTTGAAGAAGGAGCCGCGCTCGACCGCATCGCGCAGTGCACTGTCGAAACAGGGCAAGCGTGCCGCGAGCCAGCGATCCGCTGCTTCGCGTTCGGCGACTGCCCGCAAGGCGAGCCGGACCAAAGGCGCCAAGGCCCGCTCCGCCGCCGCAAAGAAGGCGGCACGCACCAGGGCGCGCCGCCGGAGTTAAGTCTGGTCCCCTCAGGAGCCCGGCGTCCACTTCCAGACGATGTCGGACACGTTGACTGGCTTCGGGATCAGGCCCAGTTTTGCAAAACGGTCGGCGACGGCCTGCTGGCTCTTGGTCACCTCTGCATCCAGCGGCACCACGCGATAGGTGGAGCGGTTGACGAAGCGGCTGACAGCTTCGATGTCGACGCCGGTCGCCTCGGACTGAGCCTTTGCTACCTCCTCATGGTGAGATTCCGCCCATACGCCTTCGGAGGCGAAGCTCGCGTTGAGCTTTGCCACCAGCGAAGGATACTTCTCTACGAAGTCCGTCCCGGCGATGTAGAAAGCGTTCGGCTTGTGGACATCCCTGTCGAAGGCGATGACTCGGGCGCTTTCCTTCAATTCAGCAAGCGCCAGATATGGATCCCAGATCGACCAGGCATCGACCGAGCCCTTCATGAAGGCGGCTGTCGCATCAGCCGGGGCGAGCGGTGCCGGCGTGATGTCGGACCAGGCGAGACCGGCCTTCTCGAGCGACGCGACCAGGAGGTTGTGCGCACTCGATCCCTTGGCGAAGGCAACGCGCTTGCCCTTGAGGTCTGCGAGCGATTTGATCGGTGAATTCTTCGGCACGATGATCGCCTGAGTGTCGCCGTCCGACTTCACCGCCGCAACGTAGCGGATCCTGGCGCCGCCGGCTTGCGCGAAGATCGGTGGGGTATCGCCGACGAACCCGAAATCGACGCTGCCGACATTGATGGCCTCCAGCAGCGGCGGACCAAACTGGAAGTCGATCCATTTGACCTCGATGCCGAGCGGCTTGAAGGCGCTTTCGAGCGTCTGGCGCTGGCGAACCGCGGGGAAGAAGCCGCCCTTCTGCGTACCGATGCGGATTTCCGCCGGCTTGTCCTCCGCGCGCGCAGGTGGGGCCAAGGCCGTCGCGAGCAGCAGGCTGGTTGCGAGGATGTATCGTCGGGTCATCATCATGTGGTCCTTTCGGTGGTTTCAGCTGGCAAAGAAGCGAGAATTCGCGCGCCGGCTCCGTTCGGAGAACACGGCACGGGCGGCACGCTCGGCCTCGCGCGCCGAGCGGAACTGCCTGCCTTCGAGGCTGTCGAACAGACGCTCGGAGGAGAAGAAGCGGAAGCCGCGCGTATCCTTCGTGACGATGCCGGCGGCGCGGTCGTGGATCTCGATGATGTAAGCGTTCGATTGAGTTCGGGACATGACTGCTCGTTCGCCGGGATCTCGGCGTTCCTGTCTCGGGATTTGCTGGGTGAGGTGCTGCTAGAAGACGGCGGTCAGCAACAACAGGCGCCGGTGGCCGCCGAGAAACAGCGCCGCGTCATGCACACATGCATGTCGTCCCTATTGCGCTGCTGATCGGTTCTCATATCGCGGCTTCGGCTCGAGGAGCAGTTTCGATGCCTCGACTATCGAGTGTTTGGCGCGATCGGTCAATGAAATGGCTATCCATAATTACCACCGGCGCGCATCGGCACTTCTCCGGGCGCGAGCGCAGGCAATCGAATTTATCTCGCGATGAGTTCTTTCCTTCTCCCCTTGCGGCAGAAGGTGGCGCGAAGCGCCGGATGAGGGGTTGCCTCAGCGAATCCTGAAGAGAGTCGCGCGCGGAGAGAACCCCTCACCCGTCTCGCCGCTGTCGCGGCGAGCCACCCTCTCCCGCAGGGGGAGAGGGAAGAGAGCTCACCACATCGTCGCCGCGGCCCGCTCGGGCCAGGCGCGATCATATTCCGCGCCGCCGACCTTGTTCTCGCTCATCTCGGCGAGGATCTGGCCGGGCGTCGGCAGTGTCTTGGGGTCGATGCGCTTGTCGGGATTCCAGAGATCGGAGCGGACGATGGCGCGGGCGCACTGGAAGTAGATTTCGTGGACCGTCATCACCATGACGCTGCGCGGCGCCTTGCCGTCGACCTTGAAGGAAGCGAGCAGTTCGGGATCGATGGAAACATAGGCCCGGCCATTGGCGCGGACCGCATTGCCGGAGCCGGGGATCAGGAACATCAGCGACACCCTGGGATCGCGCACGATGTTGCGCAGGGAATCGACCCGATTGTTTCCGCGGCGATCCGGCAGCATCAGCGTCTTCGGGTCGTGAATGCGGACGAAACCGGAGAGATCGCCGCGCGGCGAGCAGTCGATCCCCTCGGGTCCGATGGTGGCGAGCGCGGCGAACGGCGCCTTTTCGATGAAGGCCCGATAGAGCGGGGTGACGTGGTCGGCGACTTTCACGGTCGAGGCGTCGTTGGTGACGCCGTAGATGGCCTCTAGCTGCTCGACCGTTTCGATCATCGACATTCCAGTCTCCTTGTTGTGCCGGCTATTCGTGCCAGCCTTGATTTCTGATCACGCGCAGAAGCTGGCGGCCATGATACTCCGCGCTGCCCGCGTTGAGAATGGTGACGTCGGCCTGCGCCGATGCGTCGCCGACGCTGCGCGTCAGCCGGTCCGCGATATTGCCGTCGCTGTCCCGGGCGCGGGCGGCAAGCCGCTGCGCCAGCACATCCGGTGGCGCCGTGATCGCGACCACCACGACGTTTGCATAGGTCTGGCGTAGCGCGCCGATCACCGTGCGCGAAACATTGGCCACGACGGCGCGTCCGGCACGAATATCATCGTTGAGGTCGAGCGGCAGCGCGTAGCAATGCCCATGCGCTTCCCAATGCACGGCGAAATCCCCACGCTCGAGCGCGCGCCGGAATTCGTCAGGGCTCACCGCGACATTGTCTTCGTCGGCTGAGGATTCGCGCGTCACGACACGGCGCGGAAAGACGATGTCGTGATCCTCGATGCATGCTGCCCGCGCCAGCCGCAGCAGCGTGTCCTTGCCGGCACCGCTGGGGCCGACCACGAGCACGAGCCGGCCAGGGCCGATCGCATCCGTCTCGTCCTCCGCCACGGTCGCGGCCTCGCTCATGCGACGCGGCTCCCCTCGCGCCAGACGCTGCGGACCGCGGGGACGCCGCCCGCAACATGCACGCGGATCAAATCGGCACGCTTGCCGACCGCGATCTCGCCGCGGTCGGACAGGCCGACTGCCTCGGCGGGCGCCTTCGTCACCGTGCGGATCGCCGCCGCAAGACTGATGGCAGGCACATGCTCCGGCAAATGTAGCGCGGCCATCAGAAGGCTCGAGGGAATGTAGTCCGACGACAGGATGTCGAGCAGGCCTTCGCGAGCGAGATCGACCGCGGCGATGTTGCCGGAATGCGAGCCGCCGCGCACGACGTTCGGCGCGCCCATCAGGATGTCGATGCCGGCCTCGTGCAGGCCGCGCGCGGCCTCCAGCGTGGTCGGAAATTCCGCGACCGAAACGCCATCGCGCACGGCGTCCACGACGTTCTCCTCGGTGGTATCGTCATGGCTCGCCAGCGGGATCTTGTACTTGTGTGCCAGCGCCACGATCTCGCGCATGTTGGTCGCCGCATAGGCCTTCTGATATTCGAAGCGCTTCGCGAACAGCTGGTCGAGCTCGGCATCGGTCTTGCCGCCGCCCTTGCCGCGATAATAGTCGCGCAGCTTGCCTTCGTCGCGGAACTGGCGCTGGCCGGGGGTGTGGTCCATCAGCGACATCAGCCGCACGTCGGGACGGTCGATCAGCTCCATGGCCTCCTCGACCACGCTCGGCATCGGGATTTCGCAGCGCAGATGCAGGAAGTGATCGGCACGCAGCAAATTGGCATCGCGTGCGGTGGTGATCGCGGCGGCGAGCGTGCCGGCGCGTCCGTCGACTTCCTCGGCGCCATCCTCGCGCCAGACCCGGAGCGAGTCGAACACCGTGGTGATGCCCGATGTCGCGAGCTGGCCGTCATAGGAGACGACGGCGGCGACCGGATTCCAGAACACTTTTGGCCGCGGCACGTAATGCGCCTCGAGGTGATCGGTGTGGAGCTCGATCAGGCCGGGCATGATCAGATCGCCGGCGGCATCCTCGGCCCCGGCGGGCGCCCTGCCCTCACCGATTTCGGCAATGCGTCCATCGGCGAGAGCAAGCCAGCCCTGCTCGATCACCCGCTCCGCCAGCACGATCCTGGCGTTGGCGATCACGATGTCCTTCTTGGCGTTCATATCCATTTCCTTCAGGCCGCGGCGGCGAAGCTGGTGACGTCGACGATGCGGTCGGCAATCTGATGACGGATTTCGTCGTCATGGACAATGGCGACCATGGCGACGCCCTGGCGTTTCTTTTCGGCGACCAGCTCGACCACGACGGCGCGGTTGGCGGCATCCAGCGAGGCGGTAGGCTCGTCCAGCAGCAGGATCGGCAGATCCGAGATGAAGCCGCGCGCGATGTTGACGCGCTGCTGCTCGCCGCCGGAGAAGGTCGCGGGCGGAAGCTGCCAGAGCCGCTCGGGGATATTGAGCCGATGCAACAACTCGCCCGCGCGCGTCTGTGCGTCGACACGAGCCAGGCCGTTGACGATCAGCGGCTCGGCGACCACGTCGACAGTGGCGACGCGTGGCACCGCGCGCAGGAACTGGCTGACATAGCCGATGGTCGCGCGGCGAATGTTGAGGACCTGCCGCGGCTCGGCAGTGGCAAGATCGACCAGCGCGCCGCGATGGCGGATGCCGATGCGGCCGGAGTCGCAGCGGTAGTTACCGAAGATCATCTTCAGGATCGACGATTTTCCGGCGCCTGATGGCCCCGACAGCACGACGCATTCGCCAGGATTGACGTGGAAGGTCACGCCGCTGACGACTGGCAATTCGATGCCGCCCTGCAGGTGCATCGTAAAGGTCTTGTTGGTGTTGGCGACGTCAATCATGGCGATCATTGAAAAACTCTTCCGGGAAGGCTCATGGCGGCAGAATCGAGGAGACGAGGAGCTGGGTGTAGGGCTCGCGGGGATCGTCGAGCACCTGGTCGGTGAGGCCGGTCTCGATGACGCGGCCGCCCTTCATCACCATCACGCGATGCGACAGCAGGCGCGCGACCGCGAGATCATGGGTGACGATGATGACCGCGAGGTGCAGCTCGGCGACGAGACTGCGCACGAGGTCGAGCAGGCGGGCCTGCACGGAAACGTCGAGGCCGCCAGTCGGCTCGTCCATGAACACCAGCCGCGGCTCGGTGACGAGGTTGCGGGCAATCTGGAGGCGCTGGCGCATGCCGCCGGAATAGGTGCGCGGTGCATCGTCGATGCGTGCGATGTCGATCTCGACGCGGGTCAGCCAGTCCGACGCGGTATCACGGATGCGGCCGTAATGATTCCAGCCCACTGCCATCAGCCGCTCGCCGACATTGGCGCCGGCCGAGACCGCCATGCGCAGACCCTGCGCGGGATCCTGGTGGACGAAACCCCAATCGGTGCGAAACAGAAACCGCCGCTCGGCTTCGCCCAGCGTGGCAAGATCGCGGGCGACGCCGTCGCGCATCCGGTAGGACACCTGGCCGCCGCTGGCCGCGAGCTGACCTGACAGGAGCTGAAGCAGCGTCGATTTGCCCGAGCCGGATTCGCCGACGATCGCCAGCACCTCGCCGGGATAGAGCGCAAAGGACACGTCGCGGCACGCGGCGATACGGCCGTAGGATTTGCTGAGAGACTCCGCAACCAGCAGCGGCTGATCGTGTTCGAGCATATCTTGATCAACCATGTGAGCCTCCCTGCGCCTTCTCCTTGTACGGCGCAGCGCTCATGCTGCCGTGGTGGCCGGCGGCCTGGCGGCCCTCGCAATAATCGGTGTCGGAGCAGACGAACATGCGGCCGCCCTTGTCGTCGGTGACGATCTCGTCGAGATAGGAATTTTCTGCGGCGCATAGCGCGCAAGGCGCATTAAAGCGATACGGCTCGAAGGGATGGTCTTCGAAGTCGAGCGACACGACTTGCGTATAGGGCGGGATCGCGTAGATGCGCTTTTCGCGGCCGGCGCCGAACAATTGCAGCGCCGGGCAATTGTCCATCTTGGGATTATCGAATTTCGGCGTCGGCGAGGGGTCCATCACGTAGCGCGCATTGACCTTCACCGGATAGGCGTAAGCCGTCGCGATGTGGCCGAAGCGGGCGATGTCCTCGTAGAGCTTGACATGCATCAGGCCGTATTCGGCGAGCGCATGCATGCGCCGCGTCTCCGTCTCGCGCGGCTCGAGGAAACGTAAAGGCTCGGGGATCGGCACCTGATAGACCAGCACCTGATTTGCGTGCAGCGACGTCTCCGGGATGCGGTGACGGGTCTGGATCACGGTCGCATCTTCAGTCGCCGTCGTCGTGGCGACGCCGGCGGTCTTGGCGAAGAATTTGCGGATCGAGATCGCGTTGGTGGTGTCGTCAGACCCCTGGTCGATCACCTTCAGCACGTCCTGTGGCCCGAGGATCGCAGCGGTGACCTGGACGCCGCCGGTGCCCCAGCCATAGGGCATCGGCATTTCACGGCTGGCGAACGGCACCTGATAGCCGGGGATCGCGATCGCCTTGAGGATCGCCCGGCGGATCATCCGCTTGGTCTGTTCGTCGAGATAGGCGAAATTGTAGGCCGGCGCGTTCATTCCGCGGCCTCCTTCATTGCGTCGGGCGCATTGGCATCAGCGAATTCCTTGCGCAGCTTGCGCAACAGGCCGAGCTCGGACTGGAAGTCGACGTAATGCGGCAGCTTCAGGTGCTCGACGAAGCCGGTCGCCTGGACGTTGTCCGAATGCGACATCACGAATTCTTCGTCTTGCGCGGGTGCGAGTGCCTCTTCGCCGAGCTCGCGCGCGCGCAACGCGCGGTCGACCAGCGCCATCGACATGGTCTTGCGCTCGCTCTGGCCAAAGGCGAGGCCATAGCCGCGGGTGAAGCACGGCGCTTCGGTCGCGGAGCCCTTGAATTGATTGACCATCTGGCACTCGGTGAGTTCGATCGAACCGAGCGGCACGGCGAAGCCGACGTCTTCCGCCGAAAATTCGACTTCGACCTCGCCGAAGCGGATCTCGCCGGCGAAGGGGTGGTTGCGGCCGTAGCCGCGCTGGGTGGAATAGCCCATCGCCAGCAGAAACCCTTCGTCGCCACGCGCGAGATTTTGCAGGCGCAGGTCGCGGTCCGCCGGGAAATTCAGCGGCTCGCGGGTGAGGTCGCCGACGTTGACGCCCTCTTCGGCCTGCGGCGAGGGCTCGATCAGGCCGTCGCGGCCGAGAATATCCGTCACCCGCGGCGTGGGCACCGTGGAGGCTTCGGCCGTCGCCGGCGCCTCCGGCACAAAACCTTCGGCGAGCGAGGGATCGAGCAGGCGGTGGGTGTAATCGAAGGTCGGGCCGAGGATCTGGCCGCCGGGAATGTCCTTGAAGGTCGAGGACACCCGCCGCTGCACCCGCATCGCGCCGGTCTCGACCGGCTCGCTCGCGCCGAAGCGCGGCAGCGTGGCGCGGAAGGCGCGGACCAGGAAGATCGCCTCGATCAAATCGCCGCGCGCCTGCTTGATGGCGAGCGCTGCGAGCTCGCGGTCATAGAGCGAGCCTTCGCCCATGACGCGGTCCACGGCGAGGCCAAGCTGCTCCGAAATCTGGTCGAGGGAAATTTCCGGCACGCTTTGATCGCCGCGCCGCGCACTGGCGAGCAGGCGATGGGCGTTCTCGATGGCGCGTTCGCCGCCTTTGACTGCGACATACATGCTTAGCTTCCCTTGCTCACGACGCGCGTGGTGCGCGGGACCGCAACCACGGCATCATCCGCGACCAGGACCACATCGATGCCGCGCGGAAACAGCGCTTCGTTAATACGAAGTCGCTCGAACAGGTCGAACGGCTTGATCGAGGCCTTGAGCGTCGCGACGCCGTCGATGCCGGGACCGCGCAGCTCGAAGCTGCGCCCCGAATGCAGGCTCTCGACCTGAAGGATCAGCGTGGTCGACCGGTCCGGATATTCGCTGGTGCCGAGCGCGAAGCGCTCGAGCGAAGGCAGCGCCCCGCCTTCGCTGATCAGCGCGAAGCTGACGATCGAGGAATCCTGCACCACCGGCGCGCCCGTGTGGAACTTCAGCCATTTTGTCACGTCGGTGCTTTCCGACATGCGCGCATCGAGCCAGAGCGGCGTGTCGTGATCGAACAGCGTCAGCGCGATCGCGGCCGTGCCGCGCATCATCACATGAGGCGCGCCTGATGTCGGCACGATGCGCTGGACCGATCCCGGCCGCGCCATCGCGTCCATGACCGAGCGAAAGGTCGATTGCGCCGACAACACCTTGTCGACGAACCCCGGCGGCAGTTCCGCAATCGTGGTCATGATCTCACCCCTCACCGCGCACCATGGTGTAGAAATCAACTTTCGTCGCGGCGGTCTCGGCCGCAGCCTGTTTACGCCTGACCATCAGCTGCACGCGCAACGGCGCGATGATGTCCCGCTCCACCGCGCCACTGAAATCGCTGGACTGCACCAGCGCATCGCACAGCGCAATCAGCCGCGCCTTCTCACCGTCGCGACCGAGCGTGTAACCGAAACCGACCTCGCCGCTCGCAAGCCGCACCGCAGCCCGCGACACCGTCGCTTCGCCGAGATTGAATGGCGCACCGTCGCCGCCGACCCGGCCGCGCAGCATGACGAGGCCGTTTTCCGGCGCGCGCAGATCCTGATGCGCCGGCAAAGCGAGAGCGCGGAGGCGAGCGGCGATCTCGCCCGCCTCCGCGTGCGCCAGCACGGCCATTGCGGCCTTGCGCTGGGCTTGCTGATTGTTGTGCTGGGTCACCAGATCCACCGAAACTTTCTGCAGAACTTGCCGAATCCAAGTTGTCTATGATACTAGACAACTTCATACGGGAGCGCCATGACTGTTTCGTGACAAAGGCGTGATTTCTGGAGTAGCTTCCGAGCCACATGAGCATGCAGGACACAGCCTCCTCCGGCGTGGCGTTGCTCGCGCGCGACCTCGACATCACCAACATCTTCCTGGTGCTGCCCGCGGGAACGCTGATCGGGCT
>NZ_JBVVPQ010000111.1:0-16921 GCF_055811695.1 Bradyrhizobium sp. MI1.3
TCCAGAATGCCGCCCTGCGCCGAGGTGTAGAGCGAGTAGTTGGCGGTCGTCACGGTGATGGAGCCGATGGTGGGCGTGCCGCCGATACGCGAATACGATGACACGAGGCTGAAGGTCGTCGGCGTCGTGGCGGTCGTGCTCAGCCAGTTGATGCCGTTGAAGGTCGCCGCACTGGCTGTCGCCTTCATCTGCTGCTGGATCTGGGTGACGTCGGCCTGGATCTTGCTGCGGTCGATACCGGCGGTCTTGGCTTCGACCAGCAGGGACTGGAGCTTGGTCAGCCCGGAGTCCTTGTCGCCGATGACCGTGGTCAGAGCGGTATATTCGGTGTCGACGGTCGCGGCCGACAGACCAAGCGAGTCGGAGACCGCCGAGAGCGCGGCGTTGTCGGCGCGCATAGACGTCGCGATCGACCAATAGGCAGCGTTGTCCGAGGCGGTCGAGACGCGCTGGCCGGTGGAGATGCGGGTCTGCGTGGTGGAGAGCTGCGAGCTCACAGACCGCAAGGTCTGGAGTGCGGTCATGGCGGTCGAGTTCGTAAGCAGGCTTGACATTGCGAATGTCCCTTTATGTACGCGTTACATTTTCACGAGGGGACATACCGGGCTTTCACCGGTACGGAGGGGCGGCATCATGCCTTTGGACTGATATGGGTGGGGTCCAACCCGCCGTGCCGCATTGCTAACACGCCGAATCTTGCGCGCAGATTAAGATCGGCTTGAATTACGCTGTAAAATCAGATGGTTAACAGTACCTATTGCTAACCATAGGGCGGTACTTCTCGCTAACCATAACCATCCGTCTGGCGCTCGTTGCCGCTACGAGAACGACCGCACCAGCCCGGAGGCGAGCAGGTTCCAGCCGTCGATCAGCACGAAGAACAGCATCTTGAACGGAAGTGCGAGGATCGTCGGCGGCATCATCATCATGCCCATCGACATGGTCAGCGTCGCCACGATCATGTCGATGACGAGGAACGGCAGGATAATGAGGAATCCGATTTCGAACGAGCGCCTGAGCTCGGAAATCATGAAGGCCGGAATGATGACGCGCATGTCGACGCGCTTGTCGTCGAACTTCCTGCGGAAGCTCTCCGCGGCCAGCGATTCGAACGTCTGCAGATCCTTGTCGCGAACATGGGCCAGCATGAATTCGCGGAACGGATCGGTGATCTTCAGATAGGCCTCTTCCTCCGATATCTCGTTCTTCATCAGCGGCTGGATGCCGGTTTCCCAGGCGCGGTCGAAGGTCGGCGCCATCACGTAGAAGGTCATGAACAGCGCGAGGCTGATCAGCACCAGATTTGCCGGCGTGGTCTGGAGGCCGAGACCGGCCCGCAGGAACGACAGCGCCACCGCAAATCGCGTGAAGCTCGTCACCATGATGAGCAGTCCCGGCGCCACGGACAGCACCGTGATCACCGCCATCAGCTGGATGATCCGGCCGCTGGTCGAGCCGTTGCCCGGCGGCAGCAGCGAATTGAGGTCCGGAATCTGGGCCAGTGCCACTTCGGGCAGCACGACCAGGAGCAACGCAAGCAGCAGGACTCTCAGTTTCACTGAATCACCAACGTCTCAATGATCAATTCGCGGATCTTGCCCGAGGAGCGGATATTGGCGCGTTCGGTCAGGTCGTCGCGCAGGTGCTGAAGCCCGCGCGATCCCTCGAACTGCGCCACCGTCGCCGACCGCAGATAGGTGACGATGTCCTCGCTGACATGGGCCGCCAGGATGCCGGCATCCTCGTCGCTCATGCTCTCGGTCACCATGGAGGCTTCGATGCGGGCCCAGTTGTTGGCCGGCGCGCCAAGATTGGTCACGATCGGGGACAGCTTCCTGAGCCGCGCGCTGCCGGCGTAGCTCGAGGCAAGAGGCGGCGGCGTGGCGGTTTTCTTCGCATCGGCGACGCGCTCGGCGGCCGCAAACAGATGCAGGCCGGCAAGCGCGCCCGCACCGATCGCGATCAGGGTCAACACCAGGATGGCTGCAATCAGGCGCATGACGTCCCCTGCCCCCGCGACGCGGCCCGACGGTCGCGCATCTCAGAACGGTGCCACGGCGTCATAGATCCGGTGTCCCCATCCAGGCTGCTGCACGTCAGAGAGATTTCCGCGACCGCCATAGGCCACGCGTGCCTCGGCGATCTTCTCGTAGGAGATCGTGTTGGTTCTCGAGATATCACGTGGACGCACGATGCCGCCGACGTTGAGCACGCGCATTTCCGTGTTGACCTTGAATTCCTGCGAGCCGCTGATCATCATATTGCCGTTCGGCAGCACGTCGGTGACGATGGCCGCGATCGACAGCTTGATATCCTCTGTGCGGTCGATCTGGCCGTTGCCCTTGATCTGGGTGTTGGTGTTGAGGTTGGCGCTCGTCGAGCCCTTGTCTTGCCATCCCGCAACGTCCATCAGCCAGTCGAGCCCGAACTTGATCTGCGAATCTCGCGAGCGGCCGGTCTTGTTGTCCAGCTTGGCCTTGTCCTGCATCGAGATGATCACCGTCACGACGTCGCCAACGCGCCGGGCGCGGGGATCGCGGTAGAGGTCGGTGCCATCGTCCCAGGTCGAGCGATAGCTGACGGGCGAGTGCATACGGGGCGTCACGGGAATCGGATCGGCCTGCGTCCTCAGCCCGCTCCCGACCGGCGACAATCGCGGGCCAGTCAGGACCTCGGCCGGATCAGTGACGCATCCGGCAAGCGAGAACAGCGACAGGATGAGGATCAGGTTCTTCATCTATTTGGTCTTTCCGTCATCCACGCGACGCATTCCGCCGAGCAGATCGGCGAGGTGCGCCGCGCGCCCCGTCTCCATCTCGTTGAAGATTGCGCTCGAGCTCCTCGGGCTGAGCTTTGCGAGCACGGCCGCAGCCGTCTCGTCTGCCATTCCGGCGATCTGGGTTGCGGCGGCATCCGGCTTCATGCGCGAGTAGATCTCGACGACGCTCGCTTCGGCCTTCTTCAGGAAGTCGTCGCGCAATGCCATCCACTTCTCATATTCCGCGCGCTTGGCCTCGACCTCGGCGATCCGCTCGCGCAGCTGGTTCTCGGCCTTCTCCAGCTCCTTGAGCTGCCAGGCCAGCCTTGCATCGACGGCGGGGTCGGCGACATTGCTGCAGAACAGGGCGACTTCGTTGTCCGCGGTTGCAGCGGCCGGGGGCGGCACCGGCTTCGGCGGTGCCGTGACGCTGCCGGGCTTGGCCGGTCGCGGCGCGGCTGTGGCTGCCGGCGCGGGCTTCTCGGAGGCCGGCACGGCACCCGTGGTCGCGGGTCCCGAATCTTCGGCTGCCCACGCCGTCGCTCGCATCGATGCATTGTCGCTCGGGATCGACGAGATCGGCTTCTGCGGGCCAGGCGCGCGGGCGCGTGCGAAGGACAGCAGGTTGAGCGGCTTCGACGGCTTGGCCTCATCCAGCGCCAGGACGGGCGAAGCGCTCGCGAGCGCGGAGGCCGCGACCAGGAGGAGGAGTTTGGCTTTATGATCCAGCTTCAACATCGGCCCGCGTACGATTCTCGGTCGAGAGAGCATTGAGCGACCAAGCTTGCACGGCGCTTACGCGTCATTGCACGATGACATCCGCCTGGAGGGCGCCGGCCGTCTTGATCGCCTGGAGGATCGCGATGATGCCGGATGGTTTCAGGCCGATCTGGTTCAGGCCGCGCACCAGGCGCTGGAGATCGACGCCGCTCAGGATCGCCACCTGCGATCCGGCTTCGTTGGCCTCGACCACGGTCTGGGGCACGACCACCGTCTGCCCTTTCGAGAAGGGCGCCGGTTGCGACACCACGGGAAGCTCGGTGACGCGGACCGTCAGATTGCCGTGCGTCACGGCAACGGTCGATATCCGTACGTCGCGTCCGATCACCACGGTGCCGGTACGTTCGTTGATCACGACCCGCGCCGGCGTGTCCGGCTCTACGGTCAGCTCGCCGATTTCGGCGAGGAAGCGGACCGGTCCGATATGGCGCGGCTTCGACAGCACGATGGTGCGGTAGTCGCGCTCGAAGGCGATCTGCGCGCGGTAGCGTCCGCCCGCGTAGCGATTGATGGCGTCGAGGATTCGCGTTGCGGTGACGAAGTCGGGGTTCTTGAGCTCCAGCACAAGATACTCCATTTCGTGGAGGCTACCCTGCACCTCGCGCTCGACCAGCGCGCCGTTCGGAATGCGGCCCGCGGTCGGCGTGCCCTGGCTGACGTTCTGGGCCTGACCGCCCACGCTGTAACCGGCGACCGTGACCGCGCCTTGCGCCACCGCGTAGACCGCACCGTCCGCCGCGCGCAGCGACGTCATCACCAGGGTGCCGCCGAGCAGCGAGGTCGCATCGCCGAGCGACGACACGGTCACGTCCATGCGCTCGCCCGCACCGATCGAGGGCTGCAGGTCCGCGGTCACCATCACGGCCGCGACATTGCGCGTGCGCAGCGTCGTCGGACGCGGCGGATTGTTGGTGCTCGTGGTCTCGTTCCGGACATTGATGCCCATGTTCTCGAGCATCGATTGCAGGGACTGCTCCGTGAACGGCGCATTGCGGAGCGTGTCGCCGGTGCCGTTCAGGCCGATGACGAGGCCGTAGCCGACGATCTGGTTTTCGCGCAATCCCTTGATGTCCGCGATGTCCTTGATGCGGACGGCGGCCTGGGCGCTGGCGGCGGAAACGAGCAGGACGAGCGCAAGCAGGACTCTGGTCATGACCCGTCCACGACCTTGACGGTGCCGTCCGGCTGGACGACGCCCCTGATGATCACGCCCGTATCGGTATTTCGTATCGGGATGAGCGCGCCGGGCGCACCCGACTGCATCGCTGCGCCGTAGGTCACGATCGACAGGCCGCTGTCTTCGACCACGACCTTGACCATCGCGCCGCGGGCGACCGTCCAGGGATCCTCCACCGAGTTGGTCGGGATCGGCTGGCCGGGGAGCAGCGCGCGACGCGCCATACGGCCGACCAGGACCTGGCGTCCTTCGATGAACATGGCCACGCCGAGCACGTTCGGCGCGAAGGCGCGCTCGGTGATCATGTCGTCCCGGATCAGCTCGCCGGCGCGGATCGAGACGGCCGGCACGGGAAGCCGCTTCTCCTCGGCCGCGGCGGGACGCGCCGAGACGAGAACCAGCAGCACGGCGGCCAACCCGCGCATGATCGAGCCCATCCTGTTCAACATGGATACACCGGAACTAGCGCATGCCCTTCGAGACCGTCTGGGCCATTTCATCCGAGGCCTGGATGACCTTGGCATTCATTTCGTAGGCACGCTGGGCAGAGATCAACTCGGTGATTTCCTTGACCGGGTCGACGTTCGAGGCTTCGAGATATTGCTGGTTGATCTTGCCGTAGCCGGAATCGCCGGGCAGCCCGACGACCGGCGTGCCGGACGCCGTGGTTTCGCGATAGAGATTGCTGCCCAGCGGTTCGAGGCCGGCCTCGTTGGCGAAATTGGCGAGGTTGAGCTGGCCGATTTGCCTCGGGTTCACTTCCGTATCCAGCTTGGCAAACACCTGTCCGGTCTGGTTGACCGTGACCTGGACCGTTCCCTGCGGCACCGTGATGGCGGGATCCAGCAGATAGCCGTCGGTCGTGACGAGCTGGCTGTTGGCATTGGTGTTAAACGAGCCGGCACGGGTATACTGCACCTCGTTGTTCGGGCCGAGCACCTGAAACCAGCCGCGGCCGTTGATCGCCATGTCGTAGGGATTGCCTGTCTGCGTGAGCGCGCCCTGGATGTGCAGCTTGCGGATCGCCGCCGACTTGACGCCGAGGCCGAGATTGGCGCCTTCCGGAATCGGCGAGGAGCCGCTGGTGTTGGCAACGCCCTGCATGCGGTCCATCTGGTAGAACAGATCGGTGAACTCGGCACGCGCCCGCTTGTACGACGTCGAGTTGATGTTGGCGATGTTGTTCGCGATGACTTCGATGTTGGTCTGTTGGGCGTTCATGCCCGTGGCCGCGATAGCAAGCGATTTCACAGCGTCACTCCTTGATCAGATCGACATCCGAACGACTTCTTGATAGGCCTGCACGACCTTGTCGCGAACTGCGACCGCCGTCTGCAAGGCCTGCTCGGCCGACATCAGCGCCTCCACGACGCGCCGCGTCGATTCCTTGCCCTGCATCGCCGAGATCGAGGCAGCCTCGCCCGCCTTCAGCGTCCCGATCGCGTCCGTCGTCACCTGCTTCATGACCGATTCGAATCCGACGTCGCCGCCGGACTGGATCGCGGGCGTGGCCGCCGGCGAGATGGCCTGCGCCTCGGTCGCGCGGCTCGCCGCCTGCGCAGTTGAGATCGCCGTGGATGAAATTGCTTCAAGCATTGTCAGCTCCTCAGCAGGTCGATGGTCATGCCCAGCATCGACCTCACCTGTTTCACGACCTGGAGATTGGCTTCATAGGAGCGGTTGACTTCCCGCATGTCCGCCATCTCGATCATCATGTTGACGTTCGGCAGCTTGACGTAGCCGGCCTTGTCGGCAGCGGGATGCCCCGGCTCGTACTCCACGCGGTACGGCGTGGTGTCGACCCCGATTTCCTTGACCTTCGCCAGCTGAGCGCCCGAGGCGCGGTCCATCGCGGCATCGAAGGTGATCGTCTTGCGTTGATAGGGATCGGCGCCCGCGGCGCGCCCTGTCGACGTCGCGTTGGCGAGGTTCTCCGAGACGATGCGCATGCGCGTCGACTGCGCTTCGAGCCCGGAGCTCGCGACCGTCAACGAGGATTGCAGTGAGTCCAGCATGTCAGTTCACCTCAGGTCTTCGCGCTCGACAGCAGCATGCGGTGAAACGACCGCACGATAGCCGAGTTCATCGAGTAGTCGCGACTGACGTCGCTGCCCTTGATCATTTCCTGCTCGAGACTGACGGAGTTGCCGGAGTGAACCACGTCCCAGCTGTCCTTCTTCGCGGTCGCCCGGGTGTCGCTCTCGGCAGCGGAGAGCTGCATGTGGGATGGCGCCGTCGTCGCGAGCCTCACCGGCATGCCATCGAGCACCTTGTTGAAGGGCTCGACGTCGCGCGCCTTGAAGCCCGGCGTGTTGGCGTTGGCGACGTTGGTGGCGATCGTCGATTGGCGGAGCTCGAGGTATCGCGCCTGCGACGATGCGAGTTCGAAGAGATAGAGCGGTCCCACGGCAGCACCATTCTGGTTCAGACGGTGTAACCTTAGGGTCGCAAGCTTTCGTCAGGCTGATGGAACAGACGCCGTCCTCGGAATTCTACTGGACCTTCTCGGATCGCGGCGTCTGCTTGGACTGCAGGAAGTAGATGATCTCGGCGACCGGCCGGAAGAACTCCGCCGGAATCACCTGGTCGACCTGAACCGCCTCGTAGAGCGCGCGCGCCAGCGCCTTGTTCTCGATCACCGGAATTCGGGTCTGCTCGGCGACTTCGCGGATCTTCAGCGCAATCACGTCCATGCCCTTCGCCACGACGATCGGGGCCGGATTTTCTTCGCGATTGTAGCGCAGCGCGATCGCGAAGTGCGTCGGGTTCGCGATCACCAACGTCGCGCGCGATGCGGAGGCGATCATGCGCTGGCGCGAGCGGTCGCGCGCCAGCGAGCGCAGGCGCGCCTTGATCAGCGGATCGCCTTCGGCCTGCTTGTGCTCGTCCTTGATCTCCTGCCGCGTCATGCGCAGCTCGCGCCGCCAGTGGAAGCGCGCCCAGGCGAGATCGACCGCGACCAGGACGATGGTCGCGATGCAGATCGCCGAGACGATTCGCATGGCGATATTGAGAATCATCTCCGGCAGCGCGACCGGATCAGTGTACATCGCCTCGAACGCCTTCGCTTCCGACGAGCGCAGAACGAACACGACGACGATAGTCACCGCGGCGAGCTTGAACAGCGACTTGGCGAACTCGACAAGGCCCTGCGATCCAAACAGCCGGCTCCAGCCGCTGAGCGGCGAGATTCGCGAAAGGTCCGGCGTGATGCGCTGGAGCACCAGGCTGGGAGCATTTTGCAACAGCGACGCTGCCAGCCCGAACACCGACAGAGTGACGACTAGCGGCACCAGGAATCGCAATGCCTGAAGGCCTACCACGGTAAGAAGATTGAGGGCGTCGGCCCCGGTGCTGAGAGGGAAACCGTCGGGATCATCGAGAAAGCCCGTCAGCATCGGCGTCAATTGCTGCACGCCCTGACCGATCAGAAACATCTGGATCACCATCAGCGCGGCCATCGAGGCGAAGATGGAAGCCTCCCGAGAGACCGGGATTTTGCCCTGTTCGAGCGCATCGCGGACTTTCTTCTCGGTCGGCTCTTCTGTCTTGCTCTCCTGATCGGTTGTTTCTGCCATGCCGGTTCAGCGGTCAGCGGAAGACCAGCTCATCCTCCTGCTCGGGGTTGAGCTCGATTTCGCCCTTTTCCGCGAGGTCGAGCGCGAGGTCGGTGATCACGCGCCGCGCCTCCAGCACATCGCGCTGGTTCGACGGTTCGCCAATGGCGAGTTCGTGCTCGACGACCCGGCGGACGCGCGAGGCGACCGAGGACAGGATCATCTCGCGGAAGTGCTTGTCGGTGCCCTTCAGCGCGATGACGATGCGATCGGTCGGCACCTGGTCGAAGATCATGGTGCGCGCCTTCGGCGTCAGGTTGGTCACGTCGTCGAAGGTGAAGAGCAGCTCCTTCAGCACTTCGGCCGACTTCGGCCGCTTCTCCGACAGGCTCTTGAGCATGTCCTCGATGTGTCCGCGCTCCATCTTGTTGATGATGTCGGCGACGCGGGCATAAGTGTCCGCTCCGAGGTTGCGGGCGAAGTTCAGCGTCAAATCCTCATGCAGCGTCTTCTCGAGGACCCTCAGGGCGTCGTCGACGATCGGCTTGAGGCTGAGCACGCGCCGCATCAGCTCGTTGCGCAGGCTCGACGGCAGCTGGCTCATGACCTTGGCGGCGCAGGACGGCTTGACCTTGGACAGGATGAGCGCCGCGGTCTGCGGATGCTCCTTGGACAGGTAGCTTGCCAGCGAGTTTTCCGACACCGACGAGACGCGGTCCCACACGGACCGGCTCGAATTGCCGAGCAGGTCCGACATGATGGCCGAGACCTGGTCGGCCGGAAGCACGTCGCCGAGCACGGCTTCCAGGCCGCCGAGGGTGCCGAGAATGTTGGCGCCCATCGAGAATTGCTGGGCGAACTCCTCGACGATCGCTTCGAGTTCCTGCGCCGTGATCGGCCGCAGCTCGGCCGCGGCCTTTGTAACGGTGCGGATATCCTGCGGCTCGAACTGCGCGAGCACGCTCGCGGCCGCCTGCCGGCCCATGGCGAGCAGGAGTGCCGCGACCTTCTCCGTCCCGCCCAGCGTGGCAACGCCTCGCTGCTTGATGGGAGCCATGCCGACCTGTGCCGCCATGGTCAGGTATCACCCTGTCCCAACGGCCCGACAATTTCGGTGAGCGAGACGCCGAAGCGGGAATTGTCTTCTTCGACCACGACCACCTCGCCGCGGGCGACGACGCGGCCGTTGACGACGACGTCGACGGGTTCGCCGACCCGATGGTCGAGCGGAACCACCGCGCCGCGGCCGAGCTTCATCAGATTTGCCACCGGAATGGTGGCCGATCCCAGCACCACCTGCATGGTCACGGGAATGCGCAGAATGGCATCGACATTGGCGAACTTGCCGGTCTCCTCCGCAGTGCGCGCGGCGATCTCCGCCAGCCGCTCCAGCGGAGATGTCTCGGTATGCCCCTCGTCGGACGCCGATGCTGACTCATAATCGAAGGATTGCGCCATCTGGTATCGCCTCTTGGTATTTCCACTCCCGGAGCGCCGCGACGTTCCGACCGTATTTATTCCGCCGGTTTCGGCTTCAATGCTTGTTCACGTCGGCGCCGCCCGCGGTCGCCGCGGATCCGAGCCCACTCCTCGCATCGAGCGCCGCGATCGCCTCGTTGGCCTGATCGATCTTCGTGCTCAGCACGTTGGCGAGCCGCCCGAGATTTGCGGTAGAATCATGCGCCGCGGTGATGACCGTGTCGAAGGTGCCCGCCGTCTCCTGGACGATCGTCGAGAACTCGCCCTGGTAGCTGCGCAGCCGCGCCAGCTCACGATGCATCCGGGTCACCCGCATGCTGGTGAAGGCGAGCGCGATCAGCAGCACGGCATCAACGAGATAGGATATCATCGACGAACTCCCGTTTCTGATCGACGGGATCTGCCACCTGCATGGCGTAATAGCCATCAAGCTGGCCGATCTGACACCAGAACAGCACCTGGTTGTTGCTCTCGAGCCGGGCCAGCGTGCGCGGCGTGGCTTCGAGCTCGAGCACCTGTCCGACCTGGAACTTCACAACGTCGCCGAGCGAAATCATCTTCTCGTCCAGCACGGCGCTCAGCGTCACCTCGGTGCGGTGAACCTCGGTCTCCATCTGCTCGCGCCAGCGCGGATCGGCCGCGCGGCCGTCGCTGACGACGACGGTCGCGAGCTTCTGCCTGAGCGGGTTGAGCGCGGAGTGCGGAATGATGAGGAACATCTGACCGCCGCGGTAGAGCGCCTGCAGCATGATGTTCGCGCAGATCGACATGTTGCCGCTCCGCCCGATCGCCAGCGACGCCATGGCGGTCTCGACCCGCTCGACGCGGAAGGTGACGTTGGAGGTGCCGGCGAAAGCGGATTGCAGCGCCTTGGCGAACCGCTCGAACAGCGCCTGGACCAGGCGGATCTCGATGTTCGAGAAGCTGCGCTCGACGTCGAGCGGCGGTTCGGCGCCATCGGAGCCGAACATCGCCTCGACCATCGTGAACACGAAGTCGCGGTCGAGCATGATGATGATGCGGGAGTCCCACTGCTCGGCATAGAGCACGGCCGCAACCGCGTTGGCCTCGTAGTCCTTGACGATGTCGCCGACACGGTCGTTGGTGATGCCGTTGACCGAAAAATAGCATGGCGTTCCAGCCATCGGCTGCAGGCTGTCCGTGCACGATGCCGCCATGCGATCGAAGATCACATTGAGCATCGGCATGCGCTCGATCGAGATGCCGGCGGCGTCCAGCAGATAGTTCGGCAGCGGTTTGCGCTGATCGACGTCGAGGGCTTCCATCATGATGCGCGCGCAGCCTTCGGTTCAGCTTCGGTCACGACCGCCTTGGGGCCCGCGATCGTCTCGTTCTCGACGACGTCGATCGAGGGCCGCTCGGGGCTCGCGATCATCTTGCGGCCGTGCTCGACGGCGATCTGCGGCATGGCGCCGTTCATGAACGCCAGCAGCGTCTGCTTGACGATGATGTAGGGCCGGCAACGCTTCTCCCGCGTCATCTTCACCTTCATCGCGAAGGGCGAAATGATGCCGTAGGACAGGAAAATGCCGGCGAAAGTGCCGACGAGGGCGGCGCCGATGAAGCCGCCCAGCAGCTTCGGCGACTGGTCGAGTGCGCCCATGGCCTTGATGACGCCGAGCACCGCGGCGACGATGCCGAGCGCAGGCAGAGCTTCCGAGACCACCACCAGCGCGTGGTAGGGCGCCAGCTTGCTCTTCACGATGGTGTGGATCTCCTCGTCCATCAGCGCTTCGATCTCGTGCGTTCGCGCATTACCCATGATGATGAGACGGACGTAATCGCAGATAAACTGGAGCAGCGACGGATCTCCGAGCACGCTCGGGAACGCCTTGAAGATCTCGGAGGACGCGGGATCGTCGATATGCGCCTCGACCTCGTTGCGGCCCTTGCCCCGCAGCTCCCGCATCAGCGCGTGCAGCGCGCCGAGCAGATCGAGATAGTAGCGCTGGCCGGGCACCGCCCCCGTCACTGCCTGCACGCAGGCAAGCCCGGTATCCGCGACCGTCTTCCAGGGATTGGCCATGATGAAGGTGCCGGCCGCGGTGCCCATGATGATCACGAACTCCCACGGCTGCATGAGCACGCCCAGATGCCCGCCCATGGCGGCGAATCCGCCCAGCAGTGCCGCTACCGTGATGACGATCCCCACGAAACTGCCCAACGCGCCGCTCCATCACCGATCCCATCGGGAATATCTAGTCGGCGAGCCTTGCGCGAGGCTGGCTTCCCCCTCGCCAGCCTCGCGCAAGCGATTCACGGCAGCTTGGGACGACGTCGCGAGAGCGGCCAGAGGGGCGCGGGTCATGCTATCCACCATCGCGGACTACACCAGACTGACCAAGGACATGGGCAAGTCGCTGACACAGGTCGCGACGCAGCCGGATGTCAGCCGCGATACCGATTACTTCCTCAGCCACATCGGCAACGTGAAGACCATCGACGACTTCCTGAAGGACTATCGCCTCTATTCCTACGCGATGAAGGCATATGGCCTCAGCGACATGACCTACGCCAAGGCGTTCATGCGCAAGGTGCTGACCGAGGGTATCGCCGACAACAAGACCTTCGCCAACAAGCTGACCGACACCCGCTACCGGCAATTCGCCGCCGCGTTCAATTTCGCCGCCCTTGGCGACAAGGCGACACAAACCGCCGCGGCCACGGCCGGCACGGCGACCCAATACGTCACGCAGACGATGGAGGAGAAGGCCGGCGACCAGAACGAGGGCCTGCGGCTGGCGCTCTATTTCACGCGCAAGGCCTCCACGATCACCAATTCCTACCAGATCCTCGCGGACAAGGCGATGACGCAAGTGGTCCAGACGGCGCTCGGCCTGCCGTCGACGATCAGTTCGGCTGATATCGATGCCCAGGCCAAGATGATCACGAGCAAGATCAAGCTCACCGATTTCCAGGACCCGGCCAAGGTCACCAAATTCGTGCAGCGCTTCGCGGCGATGTGGGATGCGACCCAGGCCCAGAGCGACACCTCGACCAGCCCGGCGCTGGTCCTGATCGGCGGCGCCGCACCGTCGATCAGCATGGATAGCAACGTGCTCACGACACTTCAGAACATCAAGTTCAACAGGTAAGTCATGCAATCGGCCCTCTATGTAGGATTGTCGGCGCAGGTCGCCCTCGAAAAGCGCCTCCAGACGATCGCCAACAACGTCGCCAACGTCAACACGGCGGCGTTCCGCACCGACGTGGTGAAGTTCGAGACGGTGCTGTCCAAGGCGGGCGCGAACCCGGTCGCCTTTTCCTCGCCCGGCGACAACATCATCTCGCGCGAGATGGGCAGCATCACCGAGAGCGGCAACCCGCTCGACGTCGCCGTGGTCGGACAGGGCTGGATCGCCTTCGCCGGTCCGAACGGCACGGTCTATACGCGCGACGGCCGCCTCCAGATCGCCGCCAACGGCGACCTTCAGACCGTGTCCGGCTTCCCGGTCATCGATTCCGGCGGCGCGCAGATCACCCTCGATCCGAACGGCGGACCGGTCTCGATCGCGCGCAGCGGCGCGATCACCCAGGACAACAACGAAATCGGCACCATCGGCCTGTTCAACATTCCCGCCGACGCCAATCTCGACCGCTACGGCAATTCGGGCGTCACGCCCAACCGGCCTGCGACAGCCATCGCCGACTTCTCCCGCGACGGCTTCAAGCAGGGCTATGTCGAGGGCTCCGGCGCCAATCCGATGATGGAATTGACGAAGCTGATCGCGGCCTCGCGCGCCTTCGACGGCACCAATTCGATGATCGAGGGCACCGAGAGCTCGCTCCAGAACGCAATCCGGACGCTGGGCGAACCCGGCAAATAGACTGCGCTCCGCGCGCAATGAGGTTGGACGGTTTCCTTGAACGCTCTTCGGCAACTTGAGTGGGCGCTGCTGGAGCTTCAGCAGAGCACTCCCCTGGCAAGCGTCAGCGGCGCGATCTCCGAGATCGCGTCGACACATTTCCGCGTCTCCGGCCTGTCGCGCTTCGTCAGGCTCGGCGAACTGATCGGCGTCAACTCCGGCGGCAAGCCCCAGATCGGCGAGGTGGTGCGGATCGACAGCGAAGGCATCATCGCCAAGCCGTTCGACCGGCAGTTCGCCGGCGGCCTCGGCTCGGTCGCCTACCGGATGCCCCCACTGTCCTTCGCGCCAGATCCGAGCTGGAAGGGCCGCGTCATCAACGCGCTCGGAGCGCCGCTGGACGGACAGGGCCCTCTCACCCCCGGGTCGCGTCCGGTCTCGGCCGAGGCGGAGGCGCCTTCGGCCATGAAGCGCGCGCGGGTCCACAAGCCGCTGCGCACCGGCGTACGCGTCATCGACCTGTTCGCCCCGATCTGCGCCGGCCAGCGCGTCGGCATCTTTGCCGGTTCCGGCGTCGGTAAATCGACGCTACTTGCGATGCTCGCCCGCAGTCAGGGCTTCGACACCGTCGTGCTGGCGCTGGTCGGCGAGCGCGGCCGCGAGGTGCGCGAGTTCATCGAGGACGTGCTGGGCGCCGATCGTCACCGCGCCGTCACGATCGTGTCGACGGGAGACGAGAGCCCGATGATGCGACGACTGGCGCCGAAGACGGCCATGGCGGTCGCCGAATATTTCCGCGACCGCGGCGAATCGGTCCTCCTCATGGTCGATTCGATCACCCGCTTCGCCCACGCAGCCCGTGAAGTTGCGCTCGCCGCCGGCGAGCCCGCGGTCGCACGCGGCTACGCACCCACCGTCTTCACCGATCTGCCGCGCCTTCTGGAGCGCGCCGGCCCCGGCGAGGAGGGGTCCGGGACGATCACCGGGATTTTCTCCGTGCTGGTGGACGGCGACGATCACAACGAGCCGATCGCCGATACCATCCGCAGCACACTCGATGGACACATCGTGCTCTCCAGGCACATCGCCGACCAGGCGCGCTACCCGGCGGTGGACGTTCTGGGTTCGGTCTCCCGCCTCGCCCATAACGTCTGGGATCCCGAAGAGCGCGAATTGGTGAGCAAGCTGCGCGCCATGATCGCCAAATACGAGGACACGCGCGACCTTCGCCTGATGGGCGGATACCAAACGGGACGTGATTCGGGGCTCGATCAGGCGGTCGACATGGTTCCGAGAATCTACGGCGCGATGAGGCAGGACGCCTCGGCTGCGCCTAGCGCCGATCCGTTTCGCGAACTGCGGGATATGCTCAAGGGCGACTAGCAAGTCTCAACTTGGGTCGGCCGCGAGGCGCCCGCGATCGCACCTTGCTCGTTGTTTTCGACAGGCGATTGCGCATGCCGCCACGCTTACAGCGCATGCGCCTGCGCGACCGTCTCCGGTTTCGGCCGTGATCTTCTCCACCGTTCGGGTGAGGCAGCCGCGCCGAATGCGACTCCATCCTCCGGCCCGGACAACCGCCGCGTGTACTTCCTGTGAGTTCCCTCGGACAATTCTTGGCAGAACGCACAAGTTGTGGATGACATGCCGAGGCACATCGTCGTCGTGCACAAGCTTCGATCAACTTGCATCAACGACTGCCAACAATGGGCCGTGCAATAAAACTGTCGCATAGTCGCGTGCATGTTGCTGGTGGGACAGCGTATTGCGTTCACCATCATGTGTCCCCGAAGCGCGAGATTGTCTTGAACGTTACATTCGCCTGCGACGACATCCAGTCTCCGAGAGGGTCTCTACTTGATTTTGTTGAGAAGCTCATTCATCGTTTCGTCGAAGATAAGAAACGTCTGCGTGTGACTTGAACCTTAGGGGCTTCGGTTGAACTACTCCGATCCATCGTCTGCTGGCGACGGCTACTCGGGCTCCCGTGCGACGACGCCGCGAATGGCATATCATCAGCAACACCGCTTCCCGCGCCATAGCTTGCAATGCCCATCGGTCCGGGTCGGGCGCCGGGCAGTCCGTGCCTTTATGCGAGGGAAGAGCACGGTGCATGTATCGGACATTGCCGGTGCTGCAGCTTCTCGCGAACGGCTGGTGCGCAACGACCGAAGGCGGCTCCGGGGCGCCGCAAACGTTTTTCCCGGGGCAAGGTAGGAATTCATGCCATTGGCAAGAGAAGCCGTGGAGCTGCTGGTTCAGGCGGCGAGGGCTTGGTATTTCGAAGGCAATCAGCATGGGTTGCGCGATCGAGAATGGATGGCGCTGCGCTTCCTCGGCCGCGCCAACAGGTTTTCGCGCACGCCGTCCGCGCTGGCCGGCTTCATCGGCGCCACCAGGGCCACTGCATCGCAGATCGTGAAGACGCTGGAGGGCAAATCCTTCCTGGTGCGAAAGCCGTCGCACGAAGACAAGCGTTCTGTCGTGCTGCACGTCACTGCGCAGGGCGAGAAGTGCCTGAGCCAGCACGATCCGATCAATCACGTGCTGAACGCGGTCACCGCGCTCGGACCCGACGAGTGCGTCAGGCTGCGCGATTCGCTGCGCGAGATCCTCAATCACCTCGACGCGGCGCATCAGCGGCTCGATGCCAGCATCTGCCGAGACTGCATGTTTCTCGCCGAACGCGGGCCGGGTACCGGCAAGGGACGCGCAACGGCCGAATTCATGTGCCGGCTGTATCGCGCGCCGGTTTCGCTGGAGGAGACCGAACTGCTCTGCACCAGTTTCGAGCGCACCCGCGACCGTCCCAAGATCGAGGAGCACCTCGACCGCGCGCGCGTCGCGAACCAAGGGTAAGGCACGCGTTATTTCCGCGCGCGGATTCTGCGCTACTTGCGGAAGATTGCGCAGCGTTGGCGAGAACGAAATGTGGCGCACACTCCGTCAAACCGTCATTGCGAGCGCAGCGACGTGTCCGCCGAAGCTTAGCGAAGGCGGAAGCAATCCAGAATCCCTCCGCGGCGGCCGACTGGATTGCTTCGCTGCGCTCGCAATGACGGCGTATGAGGCGGCAGCTTCGTCCTCCCAGCACCACTGTCATTCCCCGCGAGAGCGGGGAATCCAGTACGCCGCGGCTTCTCGGTTCAATCATAACTGTCTCGGAATACTGGATCGCCCGGTCAAGCCGGGCGATGACAGGGAGTGTGTAGCCGCAGACACGGCTTCGCGTCCTCGCGGCGCGTTCGCCCGAGCTTTGCCTGGTGATTCCACCCTCTTGTCCAAGAGGGCGCAGGGAAGGCCGGGTGCCGGCTGGCACCCGCGGTCCGCTGCGCGAAAAGCA
>NZ_JBVVPQ010000112.1:0-16559 GCF_055811695.1 Bradyrhizobium sp. MI1.3
AGATTGCGACTATGTCCTGTGCGGCGGACGATCTCCTTGAGCGGCACACCGTCGCTGACGAGAGCCGCAATTGCGGCATGGCTGTCCTGGCGCCGCAGATAGCCCTGATAGCGCAGCTTTTCCGCACAGGTCAGCAATTCCGGATCGATCGTCGTCGCTCCGATTGCGGTTCGGATTCTGTTCATGACCGGGATGCGGCCCGTCACGATCCATTCGCCCGCGCTCGTCTTGCCGATCCTCTCGCCAGGATCGACGTCCGGCATCGACTCCCAGGTTTCCACCGATTTGACCCTGGCTACGACTGCGATCTCGTCGCCTGCGGTGGAAGCGAGCGTAGGACCGACCTTGCCGGTCCGGAAGTTTGCCAAGGCGAGCTGCAGGCGTGGATCCATTCGGGACGAGACGTCGAGCTTGAGCGCTTTGAGTCGTCGAACCGATGTTCCGTCGTCCCCGAAAGCTGAGTCTTCACACGATCCGACGACTGATCCGATGTGGGTAGCAGGGAGCCGAGGGCGCTCGCGGGTACGATCGATGCCGGGATCAGCGTGGTCGTCGGCAGGATGTTCGAGCCTTCCGTAAGAGCGAAGGCGAAGCGCCCTGGCTCCTGAGGCATGGCTTGCTCGCGCGGCGTCCTCTTTGCTGTCCCACGGCCCTTCTTCGCCTTGGAAGCGGTCTTGCGGGCGGCACGCTTGCCCTGCGCCTTCGTCGTTTTCTTCGCCATCCGATTCCCTCGGGGCCCGATCGTTCTTGTGCAGCGCCAATATGCAGATCAACTGCGTCATCGGCGTACTCCCCCAGCCCGCTATCAGCTCGGTTCATGCCGAGACGATCGCAGCGACCATTCTTCGACACCTGTTGCGGCAACGCGTCGTTCGGGATGTTTCCGACAATTACTGGCTGAATTACCTAGCCGACAGGAAGGACGTCGTGATCCTCAGGTCGGTTCTCATGGACAGGTCGCGCTACCTCGAGCATCTGAAGGGCGCGAGAGCTCACGACCAATCGCGTCTCGACCGCGATACGCTCGCCAAGCTGGACCCGGTCGAAGATCGTTTCTGGATGGTCGAATTCAGCCTTCCCCCTCTCTATACGGGCAATCTGTCGAAGCTTGGAGAGGTCATCGTGAGCATCCAGGACGGACTGAACGATGTCGAGCGCATCCGCGCGATTCGTCTTCCCGGCAGCCTGCTCACGCGCGTGGATCCGCAAACCCTGAGTTTGAACCCCTCATCGCTCGGTTCTCACTCCGCGGTCTTCCACGTCGGCTAGTGGCATCCTAGGCTTTATCCTAGTTGCGCCCCAACCGCGGCGGTCCGAATTGTTAGCGTGCCGACGGGCTTGAGGATACGAGGGAAGGCAGAAGAGGGCGCGCATGTCGGCGCGACCGCCAGCAGCATCGACAGCCTGGTGGTTTCCCTGTTGCTCTTCTGGGCGGCGCGGGAATCCGGTGACGAGGAGATGAAGGGCATCGCTACGCGTCACACAGCCAGGGTGCTCGCGCTTCATCAACGCGAGGATGGCGCCTTCATCCAATCCTCGAAACTCGACCCGCAGACGGGAGAGCTTCTGCAGCGCTACACCCACAAGGGTTACGGTGCAAACAGCGTTTGGGCGAGGGCACAGGCATGGGGCGTGTTGGGCGCGACGATCAGTTGCCTTATGGTTCGGCGAGGAAGACAGATACCGTGGCCCACGCGAATGTCCATCGGGCGTTGCGAAACGGCACCAAGGGAGACTTCAGGCGCAGAGGGGTGCGAATACTTCCCGAGAAAATGGTGCTCGACCTCGGAAATAGAGGCACCCGCGGGGCACGCGGCAAAGCTTTAGGCCGGACCGTAGGCAACAGCGCAACGTCCATGGCCTTTTCAATCAATCGAGCAAGTTTCATTTGAACTCCTGGGCCCGCGACGGCAAGGCCGTGATGGTCGTACAGAATCTTTGCGGTGTCCCAGCAATCCACGTGCCACCAAAGCCGCTTGCGAGCCTCGCTTGAAGATTGCAAAACCATGTTCTTCGGCGCCAGCGGCGGGATACTCGCACCTCAGTGTCTGGTCCCCTACCTTAACGTCTTCAGCCGGACACGGCTGAACACGACAAACGCGGAATGTTGAATGATGATGGAGGCCTCTCATGTTCAATCGCGAACATCTGCTCCACGACGAGCTTACGACCGAGTCGCTCGGCTGATGCAGGCAGCGTCGCTGCACGTGACGGATATGCAAATGAATTCGTCACATTGTTGCGGCGCGGGGTGGCCACGTAGAAAGTCCGCTTGCTACCATCGGGGAGCGTTCAAGTCCGACGCCGGTGTGAGGAGACTGATATTTGCTGTGTGCGCTTTCCAGTCAGTTGCGGGCGCTTGCACGCGGCGCCGCGTCGTCAAGATCACCGGCATCGCCTTGACTGGGTGTCGACGCCCCGGCGTCCCCCCAGTTGTCAGGAAGGCACAGCCGCTCATCGAGAAGGTTTGGAGGCACTGCGAGGACAAAGGTTCGCGGGGCCGGACGGTTAAACTGAGGGGCAGGTTCAACGATCTTGAGATCATCACGCGGAGCAGGACCGGACGCGCCCCGATTTCGAGCCGCTGCGAGCTCGAAACTTGTCGCTCGTCTTCCTTCAAACGAGATACCCGCTCCAAAGCCGATCCGCCTTCTTGTCTTCACGCCAGGGCGAACCGGAGGCCGAACTGCAGCTCGGCCTACCAATTTGAGTCCGCATCGATCAGAATCAAGACCGCGGTACATCAGTAGAGCGCGAGCCCTCGTGCGCAGCGCGGCAGAGTTTACCTCAACTGCGGGAATCCCAAGGTCGAAAGACTTTCGGTAGGATAGGCGTCCATGTTTGAACACCCCACGACCGCTCTATCGCGAGCGGTACTTGACGAGGTCTGCGAGACGCTTCCGCGCAAGGAGAGCGGCGCTGGTTTGGCCTCCAAGATCGTCGAAGCCGCAAAGACCGACGAAACAACGCCGAAGCTGCTGCGGCAGATCGGGCGTAAAGCCCTGGCCCGAGCGTCGATCATGTGGCGTTGATCGGGCGAGGTGCGGAGTGAACTTCCAGGTCACAGTCTTGAAGATCCTGGTGAGTTACCCCCAAGGATTTGCCGTGATGGCGGACCTCAAGCGGGACATGGCAATCCTCGCGACCAGCGGCCCGGAATGGGCCGAGCGCACCAAACGGCTGGCTGCGCGCGTTCCCGGGCTGGACATTTTTTCGGACGGCCTTGTTGAGCGCCAAAACGGCGGTTGGAAAATCACGGTGAGAGGGCGAGTTGTGCTCGAGACCATGGAGGCGCGCCGAGGCCAAGACGAGCCGACGGAGAAGGTCCCAGTCGAAACGGCCGAGCCCGTGCCATCGGTGCCCAGCCCTCGGAACGAGCGAACCGCTGACGCGAGCGCTTCCAGCGTCGCCGCGAGGCGCGCGAACGCGCGCGAGCGTATGCATCTTGAGGAGCAGCCGCCGAGTTCTCCCAGCGGCTCAGAAAGTCAGGTCGTTGACTCGCCTGTGGCGCACACGAACAGGTCCCCTGGGTAGGGGGTGTGGGAGCGAACTGGACTATGTCCGCCAGCAGCGGCGAAGCGCATCTCCATCCGGCAGCGCGACCCGCGCGTCAAACCGAACCGGTGCCTTTGGCGTACCGTGCGGCACGAGCGCTGGTGCTGTTACGGTTGCGGAGTTCCGGATGCCCAACTGGCCCCGTCAGCGTCCAACCATGACCCCGACCTACTGCTGATATCGTCCAGACCAGTACTGACTTGCGATGGAATAGCTGGGGTCAGCGTTCGACGCACATCGGGGTGAAGTTGCTCTCCGATTCTATAATGTGACGCTTCCCAACACGCTCGACTATTGTTCGATCTGCAAGACATCGTCAAGCCTCGAGCAGCGCACCGGTGACGACTACAGGCGCCTGGAATGCCGCGAGTGCGGCAGGTACGGGATTACGGGTTCGGTATTGCAGATGCTGGACTCGCGACTGAGTTGAGCCATGCGACGCGTGCGATGTCGAAGGCGGAGTTCGAATCGCCGAGATAAACTCGTTCAACATGGACGACATGATCAAGGTTTTACAGACCCTGTGCGGTGATTCTTCGCCGCTCATGATTTGTGCATTCCGAAAAAACCGTAGCTTCGTAAGATTGGCAACAGCTCATGAAGGTTGTTAATCGTGTAGTCTGGATGCGCCGCTTGCAGGCGCGCCTCGGAAACAAATCCCCCGGTAATGGCTATACTTATCAGTCCGAGATTCCGTGCAATATCCGTTTCGATCGGCATATCGCCGATGATGAAAGTTGACGCTGGTTTCAAGTTGTTCTTCTGCATGTATAGACGAAGTCGCTCTCCTTTGCTTGTCGATTTGTATTGCGTGCCGCGGCTTTCGAACGCGAGCACATCGTCGATGCAGTCATTGATTCCAAGTCTTCTCAATTGGTAGCGCAGAGGGTCGACTATATGGTTGCTCACGATGATGGACGAAGCCCCTTCTCGGCGCGCCAACTCCAAGACTCTGCGCGCGCCCTCGCGTAGATCGGCTCTGCCCGCAAGAGCCTCATAGGCGTCGTGAAACATTGCACTCCCATCGCGATCCACCGTCGCAAGCTCGTCTCGCGATAGTCCGAGGCTGCGATAAAGAAGAGACAGCGGAACGTCGCAATGTTCCCGAAGCGTCTTCATGTCGATCGTTGTACGACCAAAGCGATCTAGAATTGCATTGGTGGTTTCGAGCAGGGCGTATGCATCATCAAGCAACGTTCCATTCCAATCGAAGACGAGAACCGGTTTCATGATCTGACCTTAAGCATAGATTCCGTGCGGGTGCCACCGTCGTTCGCCACGTATAGTAGCACCGCACTACTACGGCATGGGCATCGACACACTAGATGAGTTGAAATGCTGGCGAGAATGGAGACGATTGACGCCCGCGATCAATCAAGCAAGTTTCATTTGGACTCCTGGGCCGGCGCTGCGAGCCCGTCATGATCGTACGGGCTCTTTTCGGTGTCCCAGCAATCCACGTGCCACCAAAGCCATTTGCGAGCCTTGCTTGAAGAGGGCAAAACCATGTTCTTCGGCTCCGGCGACGGAATACTCGCGTCTCAGTGTCTGGTCTCCGACATTAACGTCTTCAGCCGGATACGGCTGAACACGACAACGCGAAATGTTGAATTTGATGGAGGCGCCATTCGCAAGTGTTCGCGGGCGGCGCTCCATGGAGACGGGGCCTTTGCGCTGAAGACGCTCCGGTTGGCATGGTGAAGTCGGGCTTCAGCAGGCGACTGCCTGAGCAGCACGCGATTGAGGACCGCGCAGCGATCTGTCGTGGCGAGCACTCGCGGTCCTTGGCAGACTCGAGCTTCGCTGAATAGGCCTCAGGTCCGATCATCATCCGGCTTGGGGACGCGGCCCTTGCCATCGCACTTATGTCAACGGTTACATGCAATGCACGGGCAGGGCGAAGAGGCTAAAGGCCTCGCACAATTCCCGCCAGAATATCTGCCCGCTTAAGGCATTTTCCACCCGTAGCAGCGCAGAAGCTGCATCGCGTGTCGCGCAAGTTTCGTCATCTAAAAGCGCACGTTCCTGCGACCTACAGTGATCGCGAACCGCTTCGCAAGATTTGGTGGCCGACAGTTGACGAAAGCAACAGGGCTCAGACAGAAGAAGTTGAGCTGCTGCAAGAACACGCAAGGCTTAGAAATATGATCCTAGCCTGGGCATGTCCCCGCCGGGTTAAGTTTGTAACTGGCCGCCCGGCAGGGCTCGTGGCAGCCTTATTGTGTTCCGGCTTGTGGACCGTGGAGGATCGCGCGCGTCAAGACTTCGACCCGTTCGGCAATTTGGCGAATTCGCCTCGCCACGTCCTCGACTGCGGTCATGTCCACCGGCTGCGTGCAGGAAATTGAGCTCATCTTCGCGTTAAGGTCCCTCAGCTCAGCCTTGCAGCGATCTAACTCCGCGTTGAGCATCGTAACTTCATTCATCGCCGTTGCCCGTATTGCCGTTGCTTTCGAGAAGATGTTTCTTCGGAGCATGCACCTGATTGCAATCTTTGTCGCGCTCGCATGGCTCCACATGGGTAGGGGGCATCTCGAAAGGCACAGAACGGCCAACCCAAACACCGACCGGGTCGTTCACGCGCACAGCTGCAAATGGAGTCCCCATACCCAATTTATATAAAAGGAATGAATTTCAATGGCACGCGCACGCGTTCCTCTCGGCAAAGCCCGGGCGACCGGCCGCACTCGCAAGAATGCAAAACGATTTTCAGGCCCGCAAAGAGCCAAACGGCTTGGGTCCGTTAGGCGAACCGCCGAAATGCTTAGGCAAACCGCGCGAGCGCGAGGCGCGGCGACGCTCTGATGACCTTCGATGGCTCAACCCGGAGCCACCGGACGCTAGTGACAATGGCAAGTGGGCTGGTTGCGCGGCAAATCGGAGGCGAAGACGTTGGCGCAGGCTCTGAATCTTCTCAGAATGATGCTGAATTCCATTGGCGGCTCGCTGTCCGACGCATCGAAAGTAATGATGCCGGAAGTGGAAGATGCTGAAGACCGGGCCGCGAAATACTTCTAGCTCATTCTCAAGTACTCTTGCCTGAATGGGCATCTCCAAGCAAGAGTGTAGAAGCCCGGCTGAACCGGACTTCCGCTGTTGTCGGTCGCTCACTTCGGATTGTGATCTGCCCATACGATCAGACGCCATCGAATGGTCGCCTTGTGCTGACGTATGCGCATGATTGCTTTGCGGAGGCAATGTGTGGCCTGCTGCAATTCCGATTTCGCGATGACAGCCCATGCATCGGTAGAGAGCGGCGAAGGAGCCGCGACTCCCGGCCCCTGATCCTGATCGAAAGAGTCGCTGTTAGATTACTGTAGGTAGTTGGCGTTCTTATAGGTAGCCACCCGACTTCTGTCACTAGAGTGAAGCCGGACTTGACCTCTCGGGACTTACCGAATGTAGTGCTGTTGCTGCTAACATCAGCGTTTGGCCCGCAGTCCGGAAGGGTTGCGCGGGCAATCGGGGCCGCCAGTCGCAAGCTGGCGGTTCTCCCCGATTCGTCACGACCTGGAACACGTTCCCGGAGTGCAACCGCAAATAGCGGAACCTTATGCCGGCTATTCACAGGGCCTTCCTATGGACAACCTCATTATTCGGAAGAGATTTCGCCGCGCACGCGCTCGGCGCATGGATTAATTATGACACCCAAACTTGCAAGCTCGTCGTTTTCACCAGCCGATTGTCTGACCCGAGGTATCCTAAGTTCCATGACGGCGCCCCTTGAACACATCATAACAACATCACGAGCACCGGCATGCTTCGAGCGAGGGCAGCTTGTGAAGCCAACCGAGTTGCTGGGTTGATCAGAACCAGGAATCCATCAGGTGAACAAGCTGGGAGCCCGCCGTATAAAACGCCTCCTGCGCTGCACGGAAGCGCTGGGATTCAACCGCGGTGACCGGCAACGGCAAGTCGTTCTCCGCGATCTGCCCCAATACATACGAAGCCAAAACACTGCCAAACACAGTGCCTGGTGCGATTCCGCGGCCGTTATAGCCACTGAAACCGATGACGTTGCGGTCCAGCTTGTGAAGACGGGGCAAGTTGTCGGAGGTCATTCCAATCATGCCAAACCAGCCGGTTTCAAACTGGACGCCCCGAAGTCCTGGAAAAAGCTTGTGCAACGATCTTTGGGCCCAAGCGCGGTGAATAGATCGCCCAATCCCCTCAAGCGCACCAACACTGCCAAACACGAGTCGCCCGGAGCGATCGAGGCGAAACGAAGAGAGGACTTCTCGAGTGTCCCACACACCCTGCCGCTCAGGCAGGATCGACTTTCTCAGATCGTCGGGCAGAGAAGGCGTGCCAAAGTTGAAATAGGGCAGTTGAATCTGTTCCTGCCGTACCTCAGACCAAAGTCCTTTGCTATAAGCGTCCGTCGCGACGACCACCCAGTCGGCCTCTACAGATCCGCTTTCGGTGCCGACTCTCCAGCGGAAACCATTCTGTTGCGCCATGACAGCCTCACTATGCGTAAATATCCTGGCTCCCATCGCGAGCGCGGCCCGCGCTAACCCTCGCACATAAGCCAATGGCTGTATGGTACCGGCGCGCTTATCAAGCAGCGCGCCGGCGTAGTCGCCACCGCCTACTTTGCTGCGTGTTGCCTCCGCATTTAGCACCAGGACGGGCGCTCCACGCTTCTGCCACTGTTCGGCACGGGCCTCAACCTCCTCCAAGCCCTTACGTCCGACCGCACAATGCAGGGTGCCGGCACGTTCGACTTCACATTCGATGTGGTGCTTTTCGATGAGCTCGAATACCGTCTGCGGTCCGCGGCCGAGCTGTTCAAGTAACCGTTCTCCAAAAGGCGCGCGGAGCGCGGCCGGAAGCGCCTCAGGCATGAGCCACATGCCCGCATTCACGAGCCCGACGTTCCGCCCGGACCCGCCGAATCCTATTTCAGACGCCTCCAAAAGCGCGACACGCGCTCCACCTTCAGCTAGATGAAGGGCCGCCGACAGCCCGGTATATCCACCGCCAATCACGACGATATCCGCTGCAATTTCATCGGTAAGTGGAGCAGTTTGTGGCGCTGGTGGCGCAGTCAGCACCCACAGTCCGTGTGATCGTCGATTGTTTCGCATCCGCCAATCCTCTTACAAGTAGCTTCTTGATCGACCCGAGGTCCAGCAGCAATCGTGAATACCGGTGGCGGACCTCTCTAGTATCCAAAACTGACGTGCCAGCGCCACACTGACAGGCAAATCGCAGGCCAATGGGCAGTTCGTCATCACCCCGAAGATGGGGCAGAGCTTCTAAGTTGTTGATCTGTTGAGGGCACGCGCAGCACCCACGCGGCGGTGCGCCGGAGCTCCGACTGCGCGAACAAAGCCAAAGCCCTTCGGCGCTTGCTCTGGAACGCGCCTTTGTGCGAGACAATGGGTCCCAAAAGGGCAGCAAGGGGACCGCACCGTGACAGCCTCTCTTGATGGCGAAATTCGCGACGGCCGCCATCATATGCAGGTCCGGGTCTATTTCGAGGATACCGACTCCGGCCAGATTGTTTATCACGCAAATTTCTTGCGCTTCATGGAACGCGGCAGAACGAACTACTTGCGCCTGCTCGGAACGAATCAGCAAGCATTACTCAAAGAAGCCAAGAACGATGCGCGCGGTGTTGCCTTCGTTGTGCGCTCGATGACGATCGATTTTCTAAAACCGGCGGTCTTGGATGACATTCTTGACGTCGTCACAGTCCCGCAACAGGTGAGGGGCGCGTCGATTGCCTTGCTGCAGGAATGCAGGCGCGGCGACGATCTCCTGGTCACAGCACGTGTACGGGTAGCATTTATCTCAGCTGGAAAGGCGCAGCGCATCCCGAAGTCGCTGCGGCTCGCTATGGAAGGGCATAGATAAATCTGCCGCCTCATTCACGCTTTTGCCTTGCAGCGCTCCAACGAAATCAAGTCATCATGGCGGCATAAGTTAAAGCAAATGGGCTGCGGCAAACACCGGGCGGCTCAATTGCACATCCAAAGCCGGACGAACCAGAAGCCGGCGAAGAACGAAAACAAATCGGACTTCGTCGGCCGCTTCGGTCACAGCGACCACAGCGAAACCTGCGTCAAGGATGACGGGCCGATTGGCGACTGGCGCGGCTATCCCGGCGGCGGTGCCGTGGCCCAAACGGGTGTTCCCAAGCTTTGAGCTTGGTGGTATCGCCTGTGAGCCGCCGGTCGTCGCGCGCCGGGCAGTTTTGTTCTTGATTCCTCGATCCGGTTGAGAGGTTCCCGTCTGTTGAGTGAATCTCAATCGATCCGGTGAGTGCAGCAGGAGAGTGATGAACAAGACGGTATCCAGGCTCGTGCAGGCAGTTGCGGACATTCCCGATGGCGCGACGGTCATGATTGGCGGTTTTGGAGGCGCGCGCGCTCCGGTCGATCTGATCCATGCGCTTCTCGTGCGACTCCATGCGTCGGGGCGCCCCAAGCACCTCACACCAGTGAACAACAATGACGGCAACGGTCACGTCGGTCTCGCGGCATTGATAGAGCGTGCGGCAGTAAAAAAGTTGATTTGCTTGTTCTCGCCCTCAGCAAATTCGCGCGCGTTTCTCCAGAAAGTACCACGCCCGACAGATCGAACTCGAACTCGTTCGCCAGGGCACATTGGCCGAGCGCATCCCCCGGTCGCGAAAGTCGAGGGACAAATGTATTTGCAGGAGTGCTGGCTCAGGGCGGATTTTGCCCTGATTAAGGCGGAGACCGCTGTCGGGTAACCCTGCAAGGCCCGATTCGATCGCGGCGATCTCCTCCTCGAGCTGCTGATTGACCGGCTGCAATCAAAGCCGTCAATCGCCTTGAGATCGACGGCCCAGTGGTCGGCGATGCATGCGCAGGTCTTCTAAAGCCTCCCATCCCCTAGCGGCGTATCCTTCCATAATCAATTCGACCGCAGTCGACACAACACCCCACTAGCTGAATTCGGAAAATTAGTCGCCCCCTCGTTCTCGTCAAACGCTGTGGTCAAAGTCTCGGGACCAGAGCGAAAATCGGCCCCGAGCGACACGGGGGGTGTCGGGGACGGGCCCGTGCATTCCAGTGTGCCACCGGCGGTGATCGGCACACCGATATCGGATGGTCATTTCGGGCTGCGCCCGTGATCAAAGACCCTCTCGTGGTCGTTGCCGCTTCCGCGGTTCTCTGTGATCAGCATCGGACCACTCCAGCATCGAACCGTTCCTGCCGCGGCGAATCCCTTTCGGCCCCGGGTGTCTTCCCGGCAATTAGCACGGAGCGGGGATTCCGGATTGGCAAGGCAAGACTTGTGCGCGTGTTCTTGGGCGGCATTCGCCCCGTAGGCAAGACGCGACTGTCCCGCAGTCCAGTCATGCGGCCGGATTTAGCCCCCATAAAAAAGATACGTTTGCGGATCGGTGGATCATGAAAAGATCCGTATACAGATCATAATTTGACACTCGATTGGACAAAAGATACCTTTTCGTACCTCTCACGGCAAAAAGACAACGAAAACAGAGAAAACAGATCATGGAGCGGCACTCAGAAGCGACCCACCAGCTCGGACGGCTCCTCCGTGACGCGAGGAAACAAGCGGGCCTGACTCAAAAGCAGGTGGCCGAACGCGCAGGCATTTCCAGGCCACGTTACCGGGATATCGAACAAGGCGACGCTGCTGCGCGGGCGAACACGCTTATCAACGTCGCGCGCGCGCTCGGCATGGAGTTGATGCTGATCCCACAAGCAATGGTCCCTGGCGTCAACGCTCTGCTTCGCCCTTCCGACGACGAAGACCGACCAGCATTCACAACCGACACGGATGATGATGATTACCCAGGTCCGCGCCCCTAACACCATCCAGTCGCTCGACGTGCTTCTTCACGACCTCAAGGTCGGAACGGTCGTGCGTACGCCAGGCGATTTCAACGCCTTCAGTCTCGACCGAGCCTATCGAGCCATGGAAAGGCCTCCGATCTTCAGCCTCTCGTTGCGCTCCGCCCATGGTGGTCTCCGTAAGGACCCGAAGCCTGTAGCGCACATGCTGCCGGCGTTCTTCGCAAACATGTTGCCCGAGGACAAGCTCCGCGAGGCGATGGAAAAACATCATGCGGGAGTCGTAAGGCAGGGAAACGACTTTGATCTATTGGCGGTGCTCGGCGCGGACCTGCCAGGCGCGGTGCGGGTCCTACCGAGCGACGGCAGTACCACGATAGCGGCTCGAGAAAATCCAGGCGAGATCAAAGCTCGGTTTTCCTTGGCGGGAGTTCAGATGAAGCTGTCTGTGACGAAGAACACGGGCAAGGGGGGCGGCCTGACTTTGCCAATCGGCGACGAGCAAGGTCAGTACATCGCGAAATTTCCTTCGACCAATCTGGTAGGATTGTCGGAAAACGAGTTCGCGATCTTGGCGTTATCCGACGCCCTCGGAATGGATGTACCGGAACGCGAGCTTGTAGAAAATCCGATTTCGAGGGAATACCCGAAGAGTTCAACACCCTGCCGACCGGCAAGGTCCTGCTGGTGAAGCGTTTCGACCGAGGACCCGCAGGCGCCCGAATTCACATCGAAGACTTCGCTCAAATCTTCGGCCGGCAGCCATCCAAAAAATACGATGACGCTTCGTACCACGACATCGCCTCCGCGCTGAATGTGGCGGTATCGACAGGAGCCGCACTAGAATTTGTTCGTCGACTGGCCCTTGCCGCGCTTGTCGGCAACGGCGACATGCACTTGAAGAATTGGTCCACGATATATCCGGGCGACGGTTGCACTCCGGCGATCGCGCCCGTGTACGACGTCCTATCGACCACCGCATATTTTCCAAAGGACAATATGGCCCTGTCGTTGGGAGGAGAGGAATCGTTCAAGGCTCTCACGCCGGACCGCTGGCGAAAGTTTGCCAATCGGGCGCGGCTGCCCGAACCGGCGGTGATCTCGGCCGTCGAGGAAGTCGTTTCGTCCGCGAACGATCATTGGTGGAATCTCCCGGAGCGGGATGTCGTTCCGATCGCCGTCCTCGAGAAGATCGATGCCAAGATCAGGGAGATGAGCTTGGTTCTAGATCCCGGCGACCCTCCGAAGTCTTTGCCTAACGCTTGAAGGGTTGCGCGAAATCGCTACAATTTGACACCTTCCCGCGAAGAGCGGCGTCGGCTCGTTTTTGTAGCGCGAAAAATCTGTTGCTCCAACCATCGGCTCAGGTCCCAAGGATGTTGAGGAAGAAGCGAACGGGCCTGCCCTGGATCGCCGGCGGCGTCGTTGCTTATCGCTGTCTGGAGCGCGCTTGCCTGGCTGCACACAAACGAAATCGCTGCCCTGGAAGTCGTCAGGCGAGCCAAGATGACATGCAGGCAGCTTGTGCGCTGTCCATGAATCAGTTCCTCAAAATAGCAAATCTCAAAAACCGCAACAACCAAACGACCGATAGGTAACTTCACCTAAGTAGTCACAGAGTAAAAGGTCCAACCCCGCAGGCGGCCGCAGACCTCGCAACCGGCTCGGTCGATGCGACCGCCTTGTTTGCC
This sequence comes from Bradyrhizobium sp. MI1.3, assembly GCF_055811695.1. NCBI lineage: Bacteria > Pseudomonadati > Pseudomonadota > Alphaproteobacteria > Hyphomicrobiales > Nitrobacteraceae > Bradyrhizobium > Bradyrhizobium sp. MI1.3. The sequence goes on from NZ_JBVVPQ010000112.1 coordinate 13,043, forward strand.
GGCACCGTTGTACCCGAAATCGGCATCAACGCCGCGACGACGACCGACGGGGACAGGCAGCGCTTACGGCTGCCTCAAGCTGTTCGTCAACACGGAACGCCATACACTGGCGTGAACATTGTGCCGGTCGAGCACAGGCTGAACCAGATTGGCCCATCCAGGCGCTTCCTTACGGCTCGGGCCGCAGTGACGGTTTCGCCCGGCGCAGGGAGGTGGCAGACCGGCGATACATCTAATACACCGATCCGATCGCCAGCGGCTACAAGGGCACCATTTGTGTAAGCGGCGGGACTGCCAGAACGTGGAAAAATTACGGCGCGTTGACCGCGTGAAGCATCAGCGGAATAGGCGGCGAATTTTGAAGGGGGCACCGCAAGCTGTTGCCGTGTTACTGTCGCGCTCAACGGGCACGGCGGTATCTTTCGCCGGCTCCCGGCGTGCTGTCAGTCGACCGATTCTGCGTGGACGGGATTTCTAATGCTCTAAGGATGATTCTTGGTTTGTATTTCCCTGCGTCGCCTTAGAGTGCTCGTGCTCAGCAATCCACTTGACCGCGTCGCCTTCCGTAATAAAGCCCTTGATTGCTTCCGTTTCGCCATCGGGCCACAGAATATCGACACCCCAGCCAAGTCCGGGATTTTTCCGAGCCATGAACGTTGGTCGCTGCTCGAGCATCCGCCGAGTATGCGCCTATGGTGCCTAGGTTCAAGCCAGCTGTCCTGCCGCAATCAAACCTCCCACACTACCCTGCGTTCGCCCGCCAGGCCGGGGTGCAACGTCTAAGCACGACGCGCAGTTTGAGCTGGAGGCGGCATTGTGGTCGTCGACAAGCGTCCGTTCGAGCAGCGCAGACGCATGAGGATTGTGGATACCCATAACGACGGCGTTTCGCAGATCGAGAGGCGCCAAGACTAAGCGAATTGCGTTCTGAGCGCTTCGTCCGCACTTGCGCCGATCGCGCGAGGATTAGATCTTGCGCGCCACGGTTGCCATTAGAAGCCATTGTTGGCTTCATCGCCCTACTATTGTCCGCTTTTTCAGCCTAACTAGTGGCAAATGGTAAGCGCGAATTGGGGTCAGCGGTTCCGGTGGGCAGGACGGATCAGGGCTGAAAAGAGCCATGTTTCGAAGACGCCTATTGACCGCGTTACCATTCCGGTTCTGGAGAAATGGGGCGGGAAGGGCGTCGCGTCATAATGACAACCGCCTACGACGCGATCGCCGCTCGCATCGCCGATCCGATTATCGATATTATTCTCGTTGGCGACAGTGTCGGGAACGTCTGTCTTGGATTTGACAGCACCCTTCCGGTCACATGGCGATGATGAACCACCACTTAGAGGCGGTCGCGCGCACCAGACCCGGTGCTCTTCTAGTCGCCGATATACCCTTTATGAGCTTTCACTTGGGCGCCGAGGAGACTATCCGCAATGCGGGCGGCTTTCTGCAACGCGGTGCCGATGCGGTGAAGCTCGAGGGAGGTGCCAGCCGTGTCGAGATGGTTCGCGCCTTGGTCGGTTGTGAGATCCCTGTTACGGGCCATCTTGGCTTGACGCCGCAAAGTGTTAGGCTATTGGGGGCTTCAAGGTGCAGGGCGGCAGCCACGATGATGCATTGGGCCTGCTCGATGACGCACACCGTCTACAAGAGGTCGGATGTTTTGCTCTCGTCCTCGAGGGAATGCCCGGTGAACCTGCTGCTCGCGTCGCCGAATTGATGGACATACCGACGATCGGAATCGGCGCCAGACCCGGATGCTCAGGGCGAGCGCTCGTCTTGCATGATGTGCTCGGATTGACGACCGTCCACCGGCCTAAATTCGTTCGCGCGTACGCTGAGGGATTTCAGCTCATGCAGGACGGGTTATCGCGCTGGGCGCCGGATGTTCGCGTGGGAACGTTCCCGGGGCCTCAGGAAACCTACCGGCTACCCGAAAGGCCTTGGCAATTTGATCGCAAACTGGTCCTTCGAGCTCGATTTGATAGTGCGGAACGTACAGATGCTCAGAACGGCCCCTGAGTTCGCTCACACTCAGATCGGCGCGAGCGTGTAACTCTTTTCGAGTTCAACTGATTGTGGCGCGGCCCTCAATCGCTCGATGCGCCCGCCTTTGCCGAGATCGCCGACTTGGCGCGCCAAGCCCCGATGCGGCTCGACCGATAGATCATCTGTGCCCGCCGGTGTGCAACGGCGTGAATTGATAGCGGCGGGCACGGACGACCCATTGATGCAGCGAGAAGGCGCGAAGGCAGGGTGCTCGCGTGCTTGGTTGCCGCCGAAGGCAGATCGAGGCCCAAGTGATCCGAAAGGCAGGGCGGGGGTGAGATGTTGGCAGGCCGACCTGCCGAAGGTGCGGGTCCGCGGCGGAGGAGCGCAAGCCAGTTCGATCATGTCGTGCCATGCCCGCGGAGCGCACCTTGGCGTGTCTTTAGAAGCTGAGGCGGCCTGTGTTCGAGGATCTCGTCGGCCCCGATCGCGACCGCGATGCGCCGTTTGCCGTGGCAAGGTGGCCGCGGCGAGCTAATCGGCATCATTCCCGTGGGATCGACGCAGGTCTCGAGCTGCGCTCGTCACGATGCGACAACCCCGATCATCCGTTCCTTAAGTGCGAACTGCAGCGGAGCATCCTGTCTAATCCGACAAGCAGGGTTTGCAGGCCAGAACGACAGGCTGGAATGGCGCAGGCGGCGGTCGAACGTCGGACTTGCACGCCTGGCCTGGTTTGCGAGGTTGGGCGCTTCTCAGTCCCCCCGCCGTGACAAGCGAATTCGCCGTCCTCGAGCGCCTGCTCCGAGGCAGCGTTACGGTGCAATCCCTGGACCACCGGATACCGTTCCCGCTCGTCCACGAAGCCATTGAGCGGGTGCTCCAGCCGAGAGATGGAGCCGAGCGGCGTACCCGTGAGGACGGACACCTCGATCTCGCCTCTGGCACGCATAAGGAGGTGACTGCTTCGCCCTCCTGGTGGAGCTGAATGAGCGTGCTGGATGCTCAGGTGTGTGGCGCCGCGTTGCCAACTGCTTTGCGGGTGGCAGGAGTGGTGTGGACAGTGCAACGACCTTGAGACAATTGCGCTGAGCGATTTCGGCTGGCTGATGCCGGATCCAGAAGGCTTACTCGCGCTCGCATCCAAGCGCCGGCACCAAATCTTGAAGCAACCGATATCTGGCGGCAGTGCGTACAAGATGTCTCCTTCGTGGTGGACGGGATAGAGCAAGGGTCTCGCAAAGCGCACTTCGCTCTTCTCCATGATCAGGCTTGCCGTACGCCTACTCCACTGAATCGGCAGCCGCTTGTTCGCTTACTTTTGCGCCATCTACGCTCACGGCATGTAGCACTGAGACACTTGGGAATGATCTGCAACGCAGAACCTAACGCAGCGTTCGGTTCACGCATTTCTTTCGGCGCGAATGTTGTTACGCAGCTACAGCAATTCGCGCGCACGTTGTTAAGACGCACGAGGCTCGGGGCACTCAAGACATGAGAATAGAAATGAAAAACTTCCTGCTTGCGGCTA